>QMVZ01000030.1 GCA_003661365.1 Thermoproteota archaeon
TAATTGGACTAAGACCTGAGGAGATCTTCGCGGAGGAAATTTTAGAGGCATTAGAGTGAATGGAATTGGCTAAGATACTTCTACTTAATGACGATGGGCCTAATAGCCCTCCCTTTTTAGCCTTCTGGAAGGAGCTGATGAGGTCCAACATAGGTGAACTGTACACAATAACTCCAGAGCACGAAATGAGTGCGGCTGGAAAAGGACTAACGCTTCATAAGCCCCTCAGACTTTACAAGAGGGTTATAGAGGTGGACGGGGAGAAGGGAATACTATATCTGACCAACGGGACTCCCGGAGACTGCGTTGTGGTAGCAATAGATCTTGTGATAGGATCAAAACCAGACTTAGTCATTTCTGGGATAAACAAGGGCGACAATACCACAATAGACAACCTTTTCACCAGCGGAACTATAGCTGGAGCCCTTCAAGGTGTGCTTAACGGGGCTAAAGCAGCAGCCTTCTCAACAGAAATACCAATTGGCGAGTTTGAGCTAGAAATAGATCACTTTAAGCCCCACGCTAAGATAGCAGTGAGGATATCCAAATGGCTTGTCGAAAATGAGCTTCCAGGAATTCACCTCCTCAACGTAAACTTTCCATACAGGGTTACAGAAAAGACTCCAATTAGGCTGACAAAACTAGGTTGGACTAAGTTTACCAACTACGTTCTAGAGAGGCTAGATCCAAGAGGAAGACCCTACTACTGGATAGCCAGCACATTCAAGGACCTTACAACAGAGGGACCTGATACAGATGTTTACGCATTAGAAGCAGAGAAAGCCATCTCAATAACGCCGATAAAACTAGATCTCAGTATCTTCAGCTTTATGGAAGAGGATCCAACCAATTTAAAGAAGCAAGCTGAAGAGGCTATTAGGAAGCTAAAAGAGCTTATTTCAACCCTTGAAAAAATGAAGGAGGAAATATTCATCCGCTAACGGTCTTTAATAAGCTTAAGCCCGTAACGATTCACCAATTCCCTTGAAAGCTTTTTGGAGAGCGTTGTTATGAAGATCTCTGCTGTTACTTGGACCTCTGCTTCCAAAAGGTGGCCTGCAACGATTCCCTTCTTTGTGCCCAAGACAACGTGCAAGTGAGGGAACGGCTTTCCATCGGGCAATATCGAAATGTTGCCCAGGAGGGAGGCAAGTTCTGAAAAGCCTTCAACTTCCTCTGGCTCGTATTCCCCTTTTTCTGGTACAAATACCCCCACCTTTGCCCTTCTTATTCCTCCAATTCCCATCACAAAGGCTCCTTTTATGTCTCTTTTCTCAGCAACTTCAGTTAATTTAGCTATTATCTCATCTCCATCCTCCAACCTCACGAAAATCACGTCTTTTACGGATGAAAGAAGTCCAGGTAGGGTTTCTGATGTCATTCAACCACCGAGCCGGTTGAGGTTTGCTAATATAATAAAGCCTTCCGAAGCATCTGAGCTTGCCTAAACCAAATAGCGGATTTTCACGATTAGATAACATTCTTTTAATTAATCTGGACCGAATTGCCTTGAGAGATATGATCCCAATAGCCAGACCCGTTCTAGGTGAAGAAGAGATAAACGCAGTTAGACAAGTACTTCAAAGCGGACAAATAGCCCAAGGTCCGAAGGTAAAGGAGTTTGAGGAGAAGTTCGCACAGTACATCGGCACCAAATATGCTGTTGCAGTTTCAAACGGAACAGCTGCCCTTCAACTAGCACTGATAGCGTTGGGTGTGAGGCCTGGGGACGAGGTGATAACGAGTCCTTTGAGCTTCTTCGCAAGTGCAAGCTCAATACTTCTGATAGGAGCCAAACCTGTTTTTGTGGATGTGGAAGAGAGGACTTACAACATGGATCCTACGAAGATAAGGGATGCAATTACTCCTAAGACAAAGGCAATAATGGTAGTTCACCTACATGGTCACCCTGCAGACATGGACCCTATACTAGAGATCGCAAGGGAAGAAAACTTGCCAGTTCTAGAAGATGCTGCACAAGCCCACGGTGCCAAATACAAGGGAAAAATGGCTGGTTCATTGGGAGATGCTGCGGCCTTCAGCTTCTATGCCACAAAGAACATGACAACAGGTGAAGGAGGGATGGTGACCACCAACTCAGAAGAGATTGCCGAGATGGTCTCCCTTTTGAGACATCACGGGCAGACTTCGAGGTACGTTCACAAATACCTGGGTTATAACATGAGAATGACTGAATTTCAAGCAGCAATAGGGCTAGTCCAGCTAAAGAAACTGGACAGCAACAACATGAGGAGAAGGGAAATAGCAAAAAGATATTCTGGGGAGCTTTCTGACTTGAAAGAACTCATATTGCCCATAGAGGAGCCGTGGGCTAAACACTCATGGCACCTATATGCAATTAGGACGGAAAAGGATAGAAGAGACTCGATCATAAGCAAGCTGAGGGAGTTGGGTGTAGATGCTAGGCCAACGTATCCGATACCGCTACACAAACAACCCATTATGGAGAGGCTCAACGACGGAAACAGGAACTTTCTGGCCAGGATCTTTCCTTCTATTTCATATGCTAATGTTTCCTTGCCAATAGCTGAGAAATTGACCAATGAACTCTTTTACATACCCATATATCATAATCTGACAGAAAAAGAGGTTTCTAAGGTGATTGACTCTGTTAGAAAGGTTTTCTCGTAGGGGAATCCGAAAGTTATATTTACAGAATATTTCATGCAATGATGGCGGGAAACGAAATGGAACAGACAGATAGATTTGAAACATCCATTTACAGGATAGCAATATCTCTAATAGTCTTTGGGCTAGGTCTTCTTTCAACACTTTTCGTCATATCTATGGTCCTTTTTATTAGAGAGATGGGAAAGGAAAGTTCATCTGTTAGCGGTTCCATGGCAGGTCTCATCGTATCTATTACGAAAATACTTCCTTTGACCATAGCCTTGGCTGCAGCAATAGTTATGCTAAGCAAAGGGCTGAGTCTTCTTATCAGGGTAAAAGATCTCTCCGAGGACGAGGATTAGAGATCAAGGGATTATAGCATTTGTTGTCTTAGATAAGATTTAATTCAGATCCTTTTTAGAACTTCATTCAGCCTTTCAGATGCTTGTTGCGAAATTCTCTTATGGAGGTTGTCTCCGCAAGAGTCTATCGCTACTAGCAATGGCCCGAAGTTCTCGACTTCCAGAACCCACATGGCTTCGGGCATTCCAAGGTCCAGCCAGAAGACGTCCTTAACTCTCTTCACCGCTTTGATTGCTAGAACAGATGCTCCTCCAGGGAATGTTGCATAGAAGGCTCCAAACCTCTTCATAGCCTCTGCAGTCTTATCTCCCATACCTCCTTTACCTATTACTGCACGTATTCCTGTTTTCTCTATGAACTCACCCTCGAAGATCTCCATCCTCGCGCTTGTAGTTGGTCCTCCTCCAAATGCCTGCCATTCCTCTCCCACTTTTTTAACGACAGGACCACAGTGGTAAATCGCCAGGTCCTTGAGGTCTATGGGCGGTTTCTCCCCTTTATTCAGTAATTCCAAGACGCGTCTATGAGCTGCATCCCTCGCGGTCACTATAATTCCAGAAATGTAAACTATATCACCAACCCTAAGCTTTCTGGCATCCTCCTCAGATATGGGCGTCTCCAACCTGTATTCAGCCATGTCCATCACCTCAAGGCATGATAATTTCGTAAGATCCATCACTCCTAAACTTGGCAATCCCCCTTCTGGATGCCCAGCACATGGTGCAAACCCCAACAGGAAGGCTCGCTGGGTGACGATAGGCCCACTCAACACTCACACCAAGCACAGTTACCTTACCCCCAACTCCCATAGGACCTATTCCCAGAGAATTCAATGCAGAAAGTAGTTCTTCCTCTAATTTTGCGATTTCTTCATCAGGATTTCTCTCGTCCAGCCTCCTGAAAAGGGCTTTCTTTGCTAGAACCATTGCAAAGTCCTCGGCTCCTCCTATGCCGACCCCAACTATTATTGGCGGGCACGGCTTTGCCCCTGCTTCGAATACCGTTCTCAAAACAACCTCTTTCACACCCCTTATCCCCAAACCAGGGGTTATCATGTACAACTTGCTTGTATTCGCACTTCCTCCTCCTTTTGGCATGAACTTGACGACCAGCTCGTCTCCTGGGACTATCTCGTAGTGAAGAATGGGAACAAACCTTCCAACATTATCCCCGCTGTTCTTGCCAGTAAAGGGGTCAACTGTATTAGGTCTTAGGGGGATCTCTTGGGTCGCTTTCCTGATGACTCTCTCTAAAATCGGCCTAAGATTCCTGATGGGGAAGTCCTCGCCTAGTTCCAAGAAGAAAGCTGGAGTTCCAGTGTCTTGACACAAAGGCAATTTCTCTTTAACCGCAAGTTCTGCATTTTTTATCAGGGCTTTGAGCTGAGACCTGGCCAATTCGCTTTCTTCAATCTCATATGCCTTTTTCATTGCTTCTAGTACATCATCTGGGAGTTTAACCGACGTCACCTTTACGAGCTGAAATAAACCCTCCTCCAACTTCTCTACGCTAGGCATCTCGCTCAGAGACGAGATGAAATCAATAAACTTTTCTCTTTATCAACATGATACCATTAAGACCTAAATTTCGATAATAGAGAAAAAGGATATTAATGTGAAGGGTAAATTCATCAATTAGCTATGAAGGTGAGGATAAGACTATTCGCATCCTTTAGAGAAGCAGCTGGAACGAAAGAAGTAGAATTGGAGGTTCCAGATGGCTCGAAGGTTTCTGATGTAATGAGAAAACTGTCAGAGCATTTTCCAAAGCTGAAAGAGATGCTCTTTAAGGGGGATGAGATGAGAGAAGATTACCACGTAGTAAAGGGTGGAAGGTGGCTCAAAGGAAATGACCTTTTGTTGGACGGGGATCAGATTGCTCTCTTTCCAATGGTGGGAGGCGGATGAACACTACTTCCCGATCTTCCCCTTGTGGAGGAATTGCTTTTCGTAGAGCTTCCTTAGATTTTGGAGGGTTTCGGCCTCTTCAGGTGTTTTGTCTTCCCTAATGGATACGATTCTAGCAAACCTGAGAGCAAGGCCGCTCTCGTATTTTGGACTCTTCTGAATCTCGTTGAACGCTACCTCTACCACAATACTTGGTCTTACCTTTACCAAATGTCCATCGTCGTAGTAAGCCAGTTCCTTAAGCCTTTGAGTCATCATCTCAAACTCTTGATCAGTGAGGCCTTTGAATGTCTTTCCTACTACGAAAAAGGTTCCAGTCTCCTCATCTCTCGCGGCCAAATAGTAGTCAGAAAGCCACTTGTGCCTCCTTCCATATCCCCTCTCTGCTGCAACAATTACCAGATCAAGAGTTGCTAAAACAGGCTTTATCTTGAACCAATTCTTGCCTCTCACTCCAGGAGTATAAGCGCTATCCAGTTTCTTTGCTATCAAACCCTCATGCCCTTTATCCAATGCATCTTGAAGGAAACTCTTCACCTCTTCCTCGCTTTCACAAACCCGAGCTGGAACAAGCCACTCATTATCCACTAAATCCTCAAGCAGCTTCCTCCTCTTTGAATATGGCTCATCTATCAACATCCTACCATCTATGTGCAGGATGTCAAAGAGGAACAAGCGAAGGGGAATTTCCTTGACAGAACGAGCTATATCGCTCTTCCTCCTTAACCTCCTTGAAACGAATTGAAACGGGAGTGGTTTCCCCTCCGGGCTGACTGCAATGGCCTCTCCATCTGCAACAACTTCCTTATTTCCGAAAATTTCTGAGAACTGATCAACTACATCTGGCAAGCTTTCTGTGACGTCGCTAAGCCTCCTCGTAAAAGCCCTTACTTTGCCGTTCTTTGCGTGCATTTGAAGCCTAATTCCGTCCAACTTATATTCAAACGAGGCCCTTTTGAGCTCTTTCAAGACCTCCTCTATGCTATCTGCATCTGTTGCTAGCATGGGCTTTAACGGCCTGAAAACCTCGATTCTTATGTTATCTAGGGCCTTTACCCCTCCTTTTTTCGCTTTCAGAGCTACTACTGAGATATCGCCGCTGAGCATCACAGCCCTTCTGACGAGCCTTGCTGGAATTTGGAAGGCCTTTGCAATCGCATCCTCCATAAGTCCCTCGTGAAGGCCTATTCTCATCTCTCCCGTCAAGTTCCTAGCCAAGAATTCAGCCTCATCCGTATCTGCAAGGGAAAATAAGGAGAAAAGGAGCTCTTCTTTGAGCTTTCTTGATTTGGCTCCTCTTGACGACGCTATCTTATCGTAATAGGAGCCTACTTCCTTGATTGTAAGCTTTTGTTCGAAAAGAAAGGACTGCCTTTTAGATCCGAACTTCTCCAATGCCTTCTTGAATCCATCACCTATGTCAACTGCTTGTACTAGGACATCATAGAGCCGTTCCCCGTCAGCTCCTGTCATCCTTTTCAGAACTGACAACAAAGCCCTCCAGTTCACATCTAATCTCCTCTCATCTCCTGGAGGGAGAGTTTTTCCTAGGAGAAACAGAACAGCATACCTTACCTCATCCTCAGGGAGGTTCTTGAGGAACGCAGAGACAAGATCGATCTTCTCATTTCTGGAACTCGTCATTGAGATCTTCTTTGCAAGCTCTACAAGCTCCTTGAAATCAGTCATCTAGGTTAGGATTCCCTTAAGGAGTTAAAAAATAATGGTAGGACCTGGCTAGACTTCTTTAGCTGCCAGCGGTGCTAGGTTGGAAAAAGCAGGAAATCCATTCAGGTCTGTTTGGATGTTTTGTCTCGAGTACCTGCTTCCAAGCCTCATCAGTTAGGCGCTCAGCCATGGGCTGCTTGAACTCATAATAGGAGAGAGACGGTCCAGCTGCCATGATGAGCTCTCCTTCTGCTGTTGGGGCTACGACAAGCAATAGATCAAGGGCTCCTGTGCCCTCTTCTAGGACAAGCTTGGAGTTCTGATCTGTGTGGACGTCTGCGACCAGTATGGTGCTCTTACTCCTTTTGTCTAAGCCCTCTACAATTGTTTCCAGCTCCTCAGGAAGTTGTTCAAGGAAAGCCACTTCCTCATAATCTAAAGGTCTCATCTCAAGCTCCTTCTTTGAAACCTCTGCTAACATATCTAGGACGTTTTTTAGCTTAAGTAATCTATTTTCTTGGGTTTGATTTAGGAATCCCAGTTCCTTTAGGCCCTTTCTTGTCATTTCTACAAGACCAGATAGCCTACTGTAAACTTCTGGAACGGGCTCAACATATACGAACACCTTCTGAGGAGGCACAGGGACAGAGGTCAATAGGGGAGTGTAGCTCTGCTTAGCATAAAGTATGGTGTCATGCCTAAGTTCTGCCCAAGAAGCAAGGGCAGCTTGCAGCTGTCTCCTTTCCCATGCCTGAGTCCTCATATAGGATGGATACCCCTCACCTCTTGGCTCGATTAAGGCTTTCAAAGTGTAAAGCCATGCCCAGTAGAGGTTTTTATCCCATTCGCTTTCGTTAAGACCCGAAAACTCTTCTTTCAGCTCCTCTAGGTTTTCCATATATTTCTCGTAATCCATGTCTCCTTCCTCTTGGAGGACCCTTAGAGCCTCTTCAGAACCGAGTACAGCCATGAAATCCAATCCCCTTGGGAACACCCTTGTGGGCCCAAGAGGTGTGTAGCCAAGGGTAAATGGACTCCCTCTTCCCGTAAAAGATCCAACAGAAGGAGCAACCAGTCTTTGGAATACGTAGGAATCTGGAACAAAGCGTTGACCCATAAACCTCATTCCCATACTCTCTTTGAGGCACTCCTCAAGTTCTTCGGGCGATAATTCCACAGCATAGCAATTCCCTGTTCCAGAATAGATCAACGGAGCTCTCATTTCAAGGAGCTTTCTCCTGAGCTCATCCAACATGTCTATTTCTGAAAGGTTTTCTGGCACAAATCCAGAGCCAAAAACCTCCTTAATTGCTTGAAGATATTCATAGGGCGTTAAGTCATCAGCAAACCCAACGAAGAATGAGGTTACAGCATAGATTTCACTCCAAATATCAGAAATACTCTTGTTTTCTTCCTTAACAACCTGCATTGCAGTAACGATCAGAGATGCTTGAATTGTCAACCTTCTCGCTTCTTCTTCTGGAATTATCCTACCTCCCTTGATCAAGAAAGCCATTCTGCCGTACCACATCATCGCCTTGAAATACCTCTTTAGGGTCTCTGACTTGGTGTAGTGTCCCCTAGGAACGTATTGGCTGTAGTCTTCCTCATAACCGAATATTGGGCTCTTGAAATAGCCCTGGTGTCCTTCTATGAGCCTAATCTCATCAGAAACTTCCTCAGAAACATAAGATGGTGGTCTGTAAGATTCATCAAGTAGCTTCATAGCTACAGAAAAGTATGCGACGTTCCTTCTGGCCGCTTCCTTCAGAGAACCCTTGAGAAAGCCATATTGTTCCTTACTCTCCCTCAGCAAGGCGCCTGTTAGCTCGATAAGCATTGGAAATAGGTTGTTTTCCTCAATATCGCTGAGCAAATAATCAAACTGAACGTGGTACAGGTGAAGCATAGAATCGCTAGTAACATATATTGGTATTCCATACTCCCTTAGAAGCTTGTACGCAGACACAACGTCATCTCCATACCAATTCGTGATTAGAAATCCGTTTTTCAACAGCTTTTCTCTTGCAACTGGGTCTAGAGGAAATACCTCTGCAACCTGATCAAAGTTAGAGACATCTTCTAGATCTAGTGGTAAAGCGTATTCTGGGACACTGGGTTGAACTTCGATGCTTTCCATTGAGAAGAACTTCTTAATAAGATCCTTAGGATTCTTCATCATAAGAGGAACTGGTTCATTAGGCAAAGGTTCTTCAGGAGAGGGTTTTCTTAAGAACAATATCGCTGATATCACTAACAATAGCAGCAATATTATTCCAACGATTGAACGATAGGACATTTATCTCAAAGATCAACCAAGGATGGGTCATATAAACTGCTTGGCAATTGTTCAATGAACATTGAACTAAACATATGATGCAACTTCTATGGCGAATACTCATGTTTTTTGGCGATAATCCCAGGTCATATTGAATGACCTTTGATGTTTTCTCCGCACTTATCTTGACTATATGTCTACTATGTTTCTTTATGCTAAACTTGCTTAACCTCTTGCTACATAGTAGGTCTAGGGCTGCTCGTAAGTATCTTAAAGACCGAAAACATAAACCACCAAAGCATTTGATTATGGTTCTCGCGGCATTCGGAACCATAGTTTATTGGTTGGAGGTGCTTCTATACCCCTTCCTAGTTTTTACGGATCTGTTTTCCATGATAAAGGTTAATCCTTTGCAGATAGACCTGCCTTACAGTCAGTTTCTAAGATGGCTAGGGTTGGGTCTACTTGTGTTCGGATTTTTCCTATTTAGCTGGAGTGTTTTGACCCGTGAAAAACACGCGGTTTCTTGGGAAATGCCAGAAAATCATGTGCTTGTGACCTGGGGTCCCTATGGACTTGTAAGGCATCCTTCTTATCTCAGTTATTTCATAATGTTCTTTGGTATCTTCTTCCTCTGGCTGAACTTCCTGGCAGCCATTCCTCTGATCGCTATCCCTGGCTATATCAGCATAGTAGAGGATGAAGAAAGGATGCTTGTTGAGAGATTTAGAGATGATTACCTAAGATACCAAGAAAGCGTTGGTAAGTTTATTCCAAAGCTTAAGAAGAAGAAAAATTAGTCTGAAAATCGTTTTACCTGTACAAGCATGTCCAACACCTTCCAGTTCCAAACGTTAAAATAAATAGAAGGCTTATTGCTCTTGGTGCGTGAAATGGGATCTAAGGTCGCATTAGATGAGTTTTATGGGCTTACTCCCTCCGAAAAAGAGATATCTTTGCTATATTTGGGCTATTCAGGGGTTCTTGTTGGAATAGGTGGAAAATACGTGCTCTTTGATCCCGCTGACATGCTTAAAGGAGCTGAGGAATCGCTCAAAGAGCTGTATGCCGTGTTCTATACTCACGGTCATTATGACCACTTCCATTTGGACTCAGCTAAGAGGATATTTGAGGTGACGAATGCGTTCTTCATAGCAGAAGAATCTGTGTACGACGAGATAAGGGGATTTGTACCTGACAATAAGAGGTTCCTAGCTAGAGTAGGAGAATTTCGCGTGGGAGAGCTAAACGTAAGTGTGGTTGAGGGGTTGCATGTCGGCAAGATAATGCTTTTCAGGATTTCATCCGATACGTGGTCCCTTTTCCATGGAGGAGACTCAAACTACGTACCTCTTCCCTTTGGAGCAGACATAGCGATTCTTCCAACAGGAAGACCTTCTCCGACTGCGTCTCCTGAAGCGGCATTGAAGATGGCGCTAGATCTTAAGCCAAAGGTCGTGATAGCTGTTCACGGCTCCGATGCCCAACACAAAGCCTTGCAAAAACTGCTGTCAGAGAGGCTGCCTGAAGTAAAGTTCTTAGCCCCAGAACAAATGGCTCCTACAAAGCTTAGCTTCAAATAGGGGGCTCTGACCATTTACAAAACTCCCTAAGTAGAACCGTAGCATAACACCCCTTTTCGAGCCAAAAAGAGAGCACAATCTCATTTTTATTGATATCAACCATTATAGATTTGTAAGTCATTGGAACTTTCCTTAAACTTCCCTTATCTCTTAGCTTCCTTACCTCAAGTTTGAAGTCTTCAGGTCTCACTTTCTCCCCCTCCAAAACAGATTTAACGATGTCTCCTGCCTCCCCTTTTGGTAGCTTAGATTTGTATCCAATTATTGGAAATGCTGGCTTTCCCCCTTTGATGAAATCCCCTTCAATAGGCTCGTTTAAGGGATGTCCTCTTCTCATCCTCTCAGAAACCATTAGGTTAAACAGGTAGGACTGGTAGGAATTTATGAAAAACCTCAAAAGCCTGAGATCTAATCTCAACACATCTTTTATCCCAGATATCCTCCTCTTTAATCCAATCCTGCTTGCTAGCTGATCATAATCTCCCTCAAGGATCAGTCTCCCTAGTTCGTGGTTCCTAGTTTTCCCTCCAAACCGTTGATATCCGTAGTAATTAGGACAACCCCTATCTTCTAACTGGAAAACCGTTTCATTCAGTGCCTCTAGATTCTTTACTCCTTTAACCTTGATTTTGAAGAAATTTCCCTTGAGATATCCCACTCTGACCTTTCTTCTTGCTCTGAAAAGTCCTAAGACCTTCAGGCGACCTTCTACCTCTAGATCTTTTGGATCTATTTCTTTGTAAGGGATTGAGATTTTCTGTATTGCAATCGCCCTCTTGTCCTTTAATCCTGCCACTCCAATGGCTTTTCTTCCGATATTCAGTTTGTTAGCTATTATATCGACGACTTCTCTTGTAGAAAGATCCTTCTTCCATATCACCAAGACTAAATGGTTTCCAGTCTCATCCGCTTCTATTAGAGAATTCTCCACCACGATAAAGTCCTCAGGCCCCTCTTTTATCCTGCCATCTAGCCCGGGTGTATCTGTAGCATAAAAAAACAGACCGAGCTCCTTGTCGATCTGTGACGATGTCTCTAAGTACACTTCCCTCTTGTGAAAAAGAACCCTTTAGTTAAAATCTACCTTCACCATCTGGATTCTTAACCAATTCATCGATAGGGTGGTCTAAGTGAGGATAGACATGGAAATAGCAAAGCGACTAGCTGAAAAGGTTTCCAATATTGAACCAACGCTAGACGTATTTGATGAAAAGTTTTTCCCAGATAGGAATGAGGAAAAAGAGGTTGTTACATCATACTTCTTGTTCATGATAGCTATAGATCATAGAACAAGAGTAGGAGGCACATATCAGAAAGAGATAGAGGGAGAGCTATTTTTCGGTTCAGATCTCTTGTTTAGACTTGCAAAACTGAAGTTAGATGCAGATCCCGATTTTTATACAGCTAGAAATATGGCAAACCTCTCCATAAACGATTTCAAGGATGTATTCATGCCAGAAGGAGTCATCTTAAGGGATCCTGAAGTTAGAGTGGCCTTGCTGAGGGATTTAGGTTCAAAGCTATTAACTCTCTACGAGGGGAAAGCTTTGAATCTTCTGGATAGGGCTAATGAAAGGATAAAAGGAGGACCAGAGGATCCAGGTCTTTTGGAGATTCTAAAGACATTTATCGCCTATTCAGACCCCGTTGAGAAGAAATCATTCCTCTTAATGAAATTCCTGAAGAGAAGGGGGCTTTTCAACCCAAAAGATTTGGAAAACGAGCAAGTCCCAGTGGACAATCACCTGTTAAGGATTGCCATAAGGACGGGCCTATTAAGGCTTGACAAATCTTGGTTTCCCTTACTAAGAAACGAAAGAAACTCTACTTTAGAAGAAGACACCGCTCTGAGGATGATGACTAGAGTTGCGTTTAAGATAGTCGCAGAGGAAGCGCAGATCTCTCCTTTCTTACTAGACGACTTTCTCTGGTCTCATGGCAGGCTAGTATGCATTAGCGAAAAGCCTATGTGCGAGAAGTGCAGCATAAGAACTGCTTGCCTTGGAGAAGGAAGCTGGTTTGGCTGGGCAAAGGAGCCCTTTAACGATAATTGGTATTATTAACCCGTATCTTCTACTTTGGACTTTCCTGGTTTTGCAGCTCTCTGATTAGTTAAACGAACACGAGTGCTGGCTTCCCTGGTAATGCTCTTGACGCCCTTTTCTCCTCTGAACGTTCAGCTTCTTCAATTATCACCTTTTTAACTCCTGTCTTCTCAGCTATCATTGCTTTTAGGGCCTCGAACATCTGCTTTTCCATTTCCCTTCCTGCGTTCTTCCATACTCCTTGCTCCCTAACGAACTCCATGACGAGATCCTGAGCTTCCTTTCCTCTCTCCTTAAGGAAGTCCCTCACAAAAGACATGGCTTTTTTAACTTCTATGGGCGGCTTAAGCTGTTTCAAAACCTCTATTTCTTGATATTTCCAATCCGGAGCCACTATTATCTTTAGTGTTTCAGGCTTCCCTTTCAATACCTTTAGTACGCTGTTTGCATCCTCTATTGTGCTCTCAACCACATGA
>QMVZ01000031.1 GCA_003661365.1 Thermoproteota archaeon
TCTATGTCCAAGGAAACTCCTCTAAGAGCCGGTATTTCTACCTTTCCAAGCTTGTATACTTTTACAAGATCCTCAGTAACTACTAACAACTTAGATCTCCCTGAAATTTTCTTTTTCTATGCTGAATCTTAGCCTCCGAGTCAAACCAATTGAGGTACATAGTAGAGGTCTATATAGTAGACATCTACTATATTTAAAGTTTGAGCTCTTGTTAGATTAACGGCTACAGGATAAGAAAAAGCTGTGAAGATTAATGAAAATGCCTGATTCTAGTTTTAGGATAAGGAGTTCCTAACCTCTGAGTAATATGAAGATCGTGAAGTACACAAAGTAGGATATCAGCACAGACAAAGCAGATTTTACCTTGGATAGACCATACTCTTTGTTTATCGCAATTCCAGAGAGAAAAAGGACCCAGAAGGTCATCATTCGTCTGAAAACTCTGGAGAAGGTCATCGCTGTGGATAGCTGGAGTGTTTTAGTCAAATTTTCAACAATCTGTCTGAACTGTGTTGGGTCTGAGAACAACTGAGCTGGAAGCTCAATAGAGGGAAAGTAAAACGCTACAACTATGAGTTCTACTATAACGCCAAAAATCTGGGGTAAAAAACACCAGCCTTCAATTTCAAGTAGTTTCTTAAAGCGACCTTCCCCTCCCAGCAACTTTGATAAGATGTGAAAGGTAATAGTAGCGCCTATCCACGCTATGAATACCCCTAGAAAGCCACCCAAGAAAGAAAATACCCCTGATATTGCAGCTATCATTCTAGCAAACCTTTCCGCTCCCGATATAGTGCTGATTGCCTCCAGAAGAGAAGCTACTATCTTTCTTGTAGCTAGAAAAGATTCAACAGCGGAAATTATTCCGATTAATGAAAGGAGCAGAAGAGGGCTTTTCAGAGAAATCTCGCCCTGTTGAATCGAGGAGATTGTTTTGAAGGGATGAAAGATCACTCCTTTGAAAAGGTCGAACTTCGAGTTATTCATTGTACAGATAAATCGGCTTTGTCTGAGATATAAATATGGCTCAGAAATTTGTTAAAGGTATCAGTTTCGCAGAAAAACCGAAGAGTAATTTTTCATGAAAAATGATCTCTTCACGGAACAATAAGCCCTTAGAGGGTTTTTACACGGCATTAAAACATAGGCCCCGTTGACTGATGTCTGAAAAGCAACTTTCATCACCTTCTAAAAAAGTCCTTTTATCTATCTAATTTTGGCAAACGTTCAAAAATCGATTGAAACTACACAATACGGGCTTCGACACCTAATCTTCTATTACAACCTTCAAAGTTGGTTCAACTTCTTTGATGATCATGAAATCTTTGTCCTTTGTCAGAAGCGTTTCATTCTTGTTTATGCATGTGGCAGCGATAAGTAAGTCTCCAATGCTCATTGGAGAACCAATCTTCCTTAGCTTTATTTGCAACAATACAGCCGTTAGCTGTTCTTCTTCGCCCATAAAATAGATCTTCCCATCAAACTTCTCGTAATCCTTGATTGGAGGGAATTCGATCAGAGTTACTGATGTTATGCTCTCATCTATGGTTTCTCCATTCGCTACCCTCTGGATCGCTATTGGGGTGTCTATTATCATCTCTTCTCCAACTCCTTCAGATATCTCTTTCTTTTCTTCTCTCTTTCTTTGATCTTTCTAAGAAACGCCCACTCCTTCTCAGCGGCATGTTCTTCTCTCGACATCTCCATACCTTTTATCTCCAAGAGCATTGATAGTTCTTCTTTTGTTAGCCCATCTTTGGATGACTTAAGCCTGAGTAACTTCTCTATTATCGCCTGACGGGCAACTTCTGACCAGTTTATCTCCTTGTACTTCCTCATAAGCCTATATATGTCGTTAGGTATGCTTAGTGTTATATTTGTCATATGTGTTTTACATAAATTATGTATTTTATAAGTCTTGACAGATGTACTAAAACAAACATTAAACTCTCCTTAGGGCCCTTATAGATCTAAATAGCGTAGTAATAAGATTAGAACAACTACAGGCTCAAGGGACATTAAGATGTTTAAAAATTGGAATTCCAAGAGATATTCTATTAGCCTGATAAGAATTTGCCCTGTTTTTAGTGATAAGGTTATAAGTTCCCTTCGAAGCGGAAAGTGGGCTTCATCGTTTAGCCCAAAAAAAGGTGAAAAACATGTCAGTAGGTCGAGTTGGGGTTCCATTGACAGATAGAATCCTAGAATTTATAGAGGAGCGAAATCCAGGCTCTAAAGTGGCTGTATGGCGTATCTTCTATCCAATGAGAGATGAAGATCCCATAGAGGTTGTAGTAAAACCGGGCTCCCTCTCTGGAGAGGTACTCGAATTAACCCTCGAAGGCAAGTCCATAGTCGTAAAGGAAGAACAGAAGCCTGCTCCTAGGAGAGAAAGAGAACCCGTTAGAAGAGAACGATATTAGATTGGGTTGGTAGAAGATAGTAATCCAACTAGTAAAAATCTAAACTAAATGAGCAACCTATAGCTCTTAAAAGAGGCTGAGTTTACTTAGAACAAGGAAGCTCAGGGTATTGCTTAGAAGAGACGCTTCCAGTTTTCATTAATTTGTTTTTAGAGACCACAGTGGTACCTGCTGTCTAATGAATGCTAAGAACCGCGAATATTCGTTTGAAGAAAAAGGAGCCACTCTCACAGCGCCGCAATCTAGGTTGATGGATTTATTCCCTGCCTTAATTCCTAGCACATGTAGCACCTGACCTTATGCACTCATTTTCGCCGCTATTAGAGTGGACTATCGAAAAATAGAGACGACCGATAACCTCTTATCCCATAAAAGGGATAAAAGAAGAATCTTCGATTACTCACTACTCGATCAGTTTAACGTTGACAGCTCTCGGGCCTTTTTCCGTTTTCTGCACTTCGAACTCGACTTTCTGTCCTTCTACTAGTTCGTCTGCTTCTTTTACATCTGACTGGTGGACAAAGATATCTTCTCCTTCATTATCAGGTTCTATGAAGCCGTAGCCTCTGTCGATGAGCCATCTTTTAACAGTTCCTCTCAAAAGTATTTTTCACCTCCCTCAAGTCACAATATAGGTACGTTATATACTTGAACATGAAAAACTCCCAAATCCGAACTTATTGTTTAGGACCCCTTTTCTTATCGGCTGATTAAATGTATGGAAAATGTTTAATATACCATACTTTTTCCTCTTTGTATGGTGAAAATATGGTTCATATTGCTAAAGTCACTAGCAAAAGAATGGTAACAATCCCTGCCAAGATCATGAAAAAGTATAGCATAAAGGAGGGAATGAAGATAAAATTCGTTGAGCGTGAAGATGGAATACTTATGATTCCAATCCCAAATCTCGAGGATCTTTGGGGGATTGACTGCAAGCACACCTCGGTTATAATTAATGCCATTAAGGAGCTTGAAGCAGAGCATCGTAAGGAGGCCATGCAATGAAAAAGTTCGTGATAGATGCTGGTGTTCTGTCGCTCTATTTCATTGGAGACGAAAGGGTACGGCCCTACCTTGGAAAAATCACGAAGGGGATTGACAAAGCCTTTGTCTGTGACGTGAACCTAGCTGAGTACTACTACAAAATGTGCGAGAAGCTTGGCAAGAGCATTGCTAAAATCAGATATCACCAAATTAGGGAGTCTCCTATAGAGGTTGTTGCGACAGACGAGGAATTAACGAGGAGAGCTGGAGAGAAGAAGTGCGTATATAGGGGCAAGCTCTCTTTGGCGGATTGTTTCTGTCTGGCTTTGGCAGAACTTAAGAACGCTGTCATTCTGACAACTGATAGCGAGTTGGCTAAGGTTAAGGAAGTTAATGTCAAACATTTCTCTGTTTAATAAATTAAATAAAGAACGAAAAGATAGGCCAAAACGATGACCAAAATACGTGTTGCAACTATTGATGATCTAGAACAAATGTTGGATTGCCAAAAGTCTGTGTGGGAAAGCTGGAGAGGTATCTTACCTGACGCTGAAGAGAGATTGGCTAAATATGAATCTTCTGAAAGAGAAAAGATAAAGGATAGGATGAGGAGGTTTATGGAGAATCCAGACAACATAGTCTTGGTTGCAGAAGAGGAAAACCAGGTTGTTGGATTTGTGGAAGGAAATGTCTGGGCAGGGGTTAGCTATATCGCCTTCATTGGGGTCAGGCCAGAGCACAGGGGAAGAGGAATTGGGACCAACCTTCTTAAGGAGTATATAAGGAGATCTAGGGAAAGAGGAGCACATAAAGTCTATGTCTGGACTCAGGTAGATCTAAAATCAGCAATAAAGCTTTACTTAGGGGCGGGATTTGTTCCAGAGGGCTTTCTGAGGAGACACTTCTACAAGAAGGATATGATAATCTTTAGTAAGCTTTTGGAATAGTGGAACCTTACTAATTTCTTACTCAATCCTTTTTTCGCCAATACCTTGAAAGAGCCTTAAGAGATTAGCATCACAATAGAGGTTAAGCTTTTGCCAGGACATTACTACATGGAATTCAATACAATTATTAAGACGTGTATAGTGGATTCCGTTTTAGACATTTAAGTTGAAGCGAAAATCTATAGTTCTATGTGCAACGTTTTGTGCTTTTTGAAGTTAGGGCAAAGTAAAGGTTATCGTTAGAGCTACCAACTCAAGAAATGTCGATGTAATGAAAGGAGCCATCAAGTTACTTGAGGCCATAAAACCAGCAAATGACGGTCCTAACGTGGCAAAAATGCTTGTAAAGGTGCCCTCAATTCCAATCGCCTTTGACCTGTCTTCTTCGGGAAAGGAGTCCATTGTGTAGGCTAACAGCCCAGGAACGAACAGCGGATTTATTGAAAAAGCTATGAAGGCTAAAGGGAAGAATATCCTGTTTAAGGCAGAAAGAAACAAAAGTAGAAAGTACAGAGTTGAAACCACATAAGTTCCCACATACAGCCACTTTCTCCTCACTTTGTCGGCAAGAAAGCCTCCAGCTAAAGAAATAAGTGCTCTTGTTCCAGACCTCAGCGAGTATATTGAGAATATCTGACCGTAGGAAAGACCTACTTTAGATCCAAGCATCGGAATAAAGGAGGCTGCCCCAAAGGCAAAGGCATCTAAGGACTTTATCGCGCAAAACCTAACCAAGACAGACTTATTCCTTATAGCTCTAAGGTCTGCGAAAAAAGAGAACTTTGTTCGTCTTGTTGCTTTAATCGTCCTTTCCCTTACCGTCATTAAGATTAAAGCGCTGATGAGGATAAGGGGCATACCAGCTAAAAAGAACGTTTTTCGAAGATCATACTTCTCTGAAATTAAAGCGCTCACACCTGTTCCGGCAAAGCCAGCCATGTACCCGAAGAAGTGCATGATGCCAAATGGCATACCCTTTCCTTTCCCAGCTTCAGCTATCATTGGCATGGCCGATATGTAGGAGACGGTCCCAAGTGCTGAGATGGATAAGAGCAAAATCAGAAGATCTAGAAAGTCATCAGCAAAGTAGATAGTGGCCGTGAAAACTCCTTGAGAAAGCAATCCTATAGCTAGGGGAATTCTCCGGTCTATTTTATCGGCAATTACACCTGATGGTATCCTAACGGCTGTACTCAGAGCTCCTGCCACCGAAACAATTAATCCATAAAGAGCAGTAGATATACCAACTTCCTTAACGAATAGAGGAACCGAAACCCCCATTATCGACCTTGAGAAGGTGTAAAAGAAGAAGAAAGAGTAAAGAATTAGGAGTTCCGGAGAGAAGATCGCAGATAGTCCTTTCATGCGATTTCTCACATTTCCAGACCTCTTTGTCTAATACCCCTAAAATGGCTCATTTATCCCATTTAAGAATTTAGTTAGCCTCTATCGACTGTAAAGGGCTGTTAAGTTGAGATAATTTTGGAAATCTTGTATGAATAAACCATTCCTTGGATCCAAAATACAATGGACAAAATAAGCGAAGACGTTGTAAAGAAAAACAACATAGAGCGCATACCTGCGTGAAATACGTTTGCTGGTAAGTAACTGTACATGCGCTCTAGCTCTCCCGACATACTAATGTCAATGAACCAGAGACCTGCGAGAGCCAAAGTAGCAGATAAAACGTACTTTGACAGCAAATAAGACCTGTCCTTCTCCTTCTTTAGCTCATTAACTTTCAATCTGAGCATCTATAGATCAAGTTTAAGCTTAGAACCACAGTAGGGGCAATAAACCAACCCGTTCTCAGCCAGGTGAAAGATGGATAGGGCTTTTAGAGCGACTTCTTTTCGACAGACTGGACAGGTTTTCAATCCCTATCTTATCAATTGATCTCTCATAAGATATTAAATTCAAATTCATTTTGCTAATCATACAAACATCCTGCTTTGGTTTTCTAAGCGATTTCACTAATCTGTATACGCTCAAAAAGGAGAACTAACAATTAGCAAACCGAGAACTTGATAGACAAAAAAATTTTATACCTATAAAGTGTTTTAACTTGGCGGCTATGACCAATAGCCCTAGATCTGCTAGATTTAGCTATATTTTTCAATCAATTGGAGGCAGTATTGGGTTTAAACGAGCGAGTCTCGTTACTTTACTCTCCTTCCTCCTACTTATCAGCTGTTTCTTGATCCTTTCGTCCAGTATGGAGGAAAAGAAACCTTCGATTATACTTCTTGCAACTGGAGGAACGAGTCCAACTTGGAGTCCTGACGGATCTAAAATCGCCTTTGTACGGGATGGAGACATATGGATTATGGATGCTGATGGAAGTAATCAAAGGAGATTAACTGATCATCCAGGGGATGAAGTTAACCCAACCTGGAGCCCAGATGGAACGATGCTAGCCTATGAGTGCTGGGAGTACGGCCGCTTCAACTGGTCTTTTTGTAACATATGGGTCATGAATGCAGATGGGAGCAACCAGAGAAGGCTTACTAAGGGACCTTCCCTTGACCGTTTTCCTTCTTGGAGTCCCGACGGTAAAAAGATTGCCTACGAGTCTTGGCTTGTCAACGATCCCTTTAGCATGTATGAGATATGGATTATCGACTTAACAGGCTATAATCCGAGAAGGCTCACGACTATTGGCGCTAGATTTCCCTCATGGAGCCCTGATGGGGAAAGAATAGCGTTCAGTTCGGCAAATTCGGGTAATTGGGATATATGGGTTATAGATGTAGACGGGAAGAATCTTAAGAAGCTTTCAACAACTCTTACCGACGATTATCGGCCTATTTGGAGTCCTGATGGTAAGAAGATCCTTTTTGAATCCTGTGGAGAGGGAGGAGGAAACTGTGACATTTGGATAATGGATGTTAATGGATGCAACTTGAGGAAACTAACAACAAGCCTTTGTATGGACATGTACCCCTCTTGGAGTCCGAAAGGAGGGAAAATCGCCTTTATGTCTACTAGATCTGGAGCTGGAGACATATACATCATGAATGCGGATGGAAGCGCCCTCCAACAGCTTACCGACAATCTCTCAGGCGAGGTTGGACCAGTTTGGAGCCCTGACGGCACAAAGATAGCATTTACAAGAATAAATCATGTGAGAGGAGGCGATATATGGGTAATAATGCTTGAAGTTGCTCCAAAGGAAACAAGTTTAACGTACTTTTTGCTAGTAGGGGGTTTTCTTATCTTCTTGATATTCCTACTCCTAGCAAAAAGATTTCTGAGGGTTCACACTTAGTTAAATCCATGAATTACAAGTTCAACCGTATTGAACACATCGAAACTATGCCTAATATTTAGCGAAAACAAGAAATATCTAAAGGAAAGCAATGTTTGTTTTTATGACGTTGGGAGAGTATAATAACTAGGCCAAACTTAGATGGGGTATCAAAGAAGTCCAAGAGAGGCGAGTGAAGTGTCGAAAGCGGACCTTGAATCAAAGCTTAGGTCTGAGATAATCTCATTTGGGAAGAAAATGGTTAAACTTGGCTTAGTTTTTGGGTCAGAGGGGAACATAAGCGTAAAACTTCCTGGCAAAGGTTATTTGATAACTCCAAGCATGGTTGATTATGAGGAGATGAAAGAAGAGGACATCGTACTCGTCGACGAGGAAGGAAACGTTCTTTCAGGCTATAGAAAGCCCTCTATTGAGACCCCAATTCACCTGGCAGTATACAAGGCTAGAAAAGATGTTAATGCTGTAATACACAGCCACCCCACTTTCTCAACAGTTGTTGCGATCTTAGGCTTGAAGATCCCTCCAATAGTCGAGGAGATGATCCCCTTTCTAGGAGGGGAGCTTGTTACATCGGAGTACGGGATCCCAGGATCTGAAGAACTAGCAAACAATGTGGTTAAAGCGTTAGGAAATAAGAACGCCGTTTTCATAGCAAATCATGGCCTCCTAGCCTGCGGATCCTCTCTAAAGGATGCTCTTAGAAATACCATGCTTGCAGAGAGAATCGCTAGGGTTTTCGTCCTCTCATCCCTCTTGGGTAAACCTAGGGAGCTGCCAGAAGACTCCATTGGGTTTCAGCTTGACTTGTTCAGAAGACTTCACAAAATGAAGGAAAGAAGTCATGTATATCCAGAGAATCGACTAAAAGTCTATGAATCTAAATTTTAGGATTCAATCAAGTCTTCAAGGAAAGTCACGGGTATTTTGAAGGGTTTTCTCTCTATTTCTCTCATTAGCTCACGCTCTTTTACAGCAAACACCACAGGGACTTCCATCTCTTCCCCTAAAGCAAGAGTTAAACAGTCAACTAATGAAATGGCCCTTTCACATTTAATCGCCGCTGCTCTCTCCACTAGCCTGCTTACTTCGAAAACCTCAAGACATCCAGATTCTTTCAGCTTTGAAATCAACTCCTTGCTTTTCTCTAAGCCAACTTTTCTGCACAGCAAATAAAGGAGTTCAAAAATGTTCAGCTCTGTTGTGAGCGCAAAAATCTCCCCTTTCTTCAAGCTTCGATAGATAAGCTCTCCTCTTCTGCTCCCTGAAAAGAACTCAACAAAAACGCTGGTATCAAAGACCATATCTCCTATTAGCTCTCGCTTCATCGAGCTTCCTCTCCTTCAAGAGTTCCTGTACTGAAAGCTCCGGAACAGAACCGAACAAATCGTCTAATACATTAAGTTTAGCCTCTGATCTGAGAAGATGCCTTATGGCTTCATCTAGATCCACTTTTCTGCCCAATCTTAGCTGAAGCTTGGCTGCATACCTGAACAAGAGTTCTTTGGTCTTCTTAGAGACTCGAACAGTGGACATTAAGTATACTTTGTATGCAAAGTATATTAAATTTTACACAGCAGAAAAATGCTTTTCGTCGTAGAGAGGGAGAAAAGCAACGTTAAACGTGAAAGTCGGAGTTAGGTTGTTACCTTTACACTTTCTAAACGATGCTTTAGCTCGGCGTAAAGACTATCCATTACTATCATAGCCTTGCCAACAATTTCCCAATCGCTCTTTGAAGTTCGATCTAATCCTCTGAGTATGGCAAAGATCCCAGCGGATTCGGGCAGCTTGTAAACTCCTGTTTCCTCCGCTTGCTCAGCATCCCTAATTATCTTCTGGATCTCAGCGACTACTGGATCCTTTATGTTGTACTTCTCTACTAGAGCATCGAATGTGGTCTTTCCGTTTTTTGGCCTAATTTCGGCACCGGGCAGGGTGAATGGAATTGCTCCTTCTGGAATTGGGCTATCCCTAGATATGAACTCGAACACCGCGTCTCTATCTATAAAGGTCTTGATCAGCCAGATGGATGCGCACCTGTCAACATGGGGGTTGTGGCGCGTAACCCATCTCATTTCTGGGGCCTCTTCACCTTTGTCTCAGGTGGCAACTTTATCTTGGATTTGATGAACTCGAAGCGCTTGGCTCTATCCATCTTTGCAAGCTCTTCCTTGTACTCCTCCCTTATCTTCTTCAGCTGTACGTAGACGTATAGAGCGTCGTAGATGAAGAAGCCCTTCTCCAGAGCCTCGTAATCGTCCTTCACAAGGTACATGGCTCCAGCAGCAATGGCCTCAAGTCCCCTCGCCTCTGGAGCTTTATCTATGTCCTTAGAAATGTCAGCTGCATGCACTATCTTCGCTATCTCTAGGACCCAGGGGTCCTTTATGTTGTACTTCTCAATTATGGCCTCGAAGGTGCACTTTCCATCGTGGTGCCCGAGCTCGAAGTCTGCGCCTGGGAAGTCAAAGGGTATTCCCATGTCCTCGGTCGGCAGAGGACCTGGCCAAGGAACGAAGATGAACTCCGCATCCTTGTCGACGAACTTGCTAATTAACCAGGGGCTTGCAACCCTATCAACATGTACGTGTTGCCTGGTAACCCACCTCACGCAGATCGCCGGATTTATAAGTAGATGGACTACATATAAAGATTCGCTACATATATTTAGCAGGTGGTTCTAGTGCACAGCTTCATGCCGAGGAGACACAAAATAAGTCCAGTACAATTTTGGATCCTTCTTGTACTTTCCGAGGGCCCCAACTATGGGTATCGCATCATGCAGCGCCTCAAAGACATGTTCAAGGGTTACTGGCAGCCCAAGGCGGGGACGATTTATCCAGCTCTGGAGAAGCTGAGCAAGGAATCTCTGATCACATGCAAGGTAGAACACAGGGAAGGTGCTCCGGACAGGCATTACTACACGATAACGAAGAAAGGAGAGGAAGTTCTCAAGGAAACGGTGATAAGGTGGAGCAAGGTGATGGAGCACATAGAAGCCTACGGTGAGGCCCATAGAGCAATTCAACGCTTCAAAGGCGATCTCAATAGAGAAGAGGTTGGAAATCTACTGATAAAAATGGGCGAAGGAGTTAAGAAAGGAGCATTTGACCTGTCAGAAATCATTCCGTCCCTTGAATCCGTTGTGGTTGAGCCTACGGAACCATTGCGGTTCAAACTCCTCTACGCTTGGGAAAACGGGAAGCTCGAGATAGAACTGGAATTCGAGTGGGTCTCTACTGAAAGAGGAGAAGAGATCCAGGATGAGTGAAGTCTTCTCTTTGCTCGGACCCCTAGAAAGAGATGCAAAGCTCCTCATCTCAGCAAGAGCCTTGAGGAGCTTCATAGGAGGTTTGGTTTCTGTCATCTTTACCATCTACCTATCAAAGCTTGGCGTGCTGCCCCTAACAATGGGCTTTCTATTCACGGTTACGTTGTTCATCGCAGCCATAAGAAGCTTAGTGGAAGGAATCCTCGCAGACAAATTTGGAAGGAAGCCCTTTTTGTTGTTACTGAGCGGTCTTCTGGCTACCGCTGGTTTCATATATGCATTTACTCGCAACATCACCATACTCCTCTGCACCGCAGCCATAAGTGGACTAGGAAAAATGTACATATCCAGCCCATCAGAACAGGCTTTGCTATCGGAGAAGACGACGGATGCAGAAAGGACAACTCTCTTCAGCATAGCATCTTTCATGGATTCTATCTCTAGCATGATCGGCTCCTTCTCCGCAGGCATCCCTCGTTTCTTCCAGACTCGCTTAGGGTTCGATGAGATAAAGTCCTATCAGCCTGTTTTCATCCTCATAGGCATCGTAGCTCTTGCGAGCATGATTGTTTATCTTCCAATAAGGGAAGAAAGAGATTGCAAGGAGCAAAAGCCTCAAGTCATTGAAAACATTGAGGAGGAGTATGATGAAACTAAGAAGATCATAAGCAGGTTCTCATTGGTAGTTGCCATCGATGCCCTTGGAGGCTCTTTTATCGGGAGTTTTCTCTCGTATTGGTTCTACATAAGGTTCGGAGTAGGACCTGGAAAGATAGGAACTCTTTTCGGTGCATCTAGGTTTCTCGCTGCCTTAAGCTACATCCTAGGGCTTAAACTAGCTAAGAACATAGGGACGATCAACGCAACCGTGCTTTCAAGGCTCCCTGTTGTGGGAGTAAACCTTACAATCCCACTCGTACCAAGCTACACGGCAGCAGCACTCCTTCAGGGATTTAAGAGCGCATTTTCCATGATAGATGTACCGCTAAGGCAGTCCTACCTTATGGGAGTTATCAAAAGGAGCAAGAGGGCCTCAGCAGCAGGGGCCTCCAGCACCGTCAGGATGGTCTCGGCTACGGTTACTCCAACCATTTCTGGCTACCTCTTCCAGTACGTTTCAATAATGTTCCCCTTCTTCGTGGGAGCCTCTTTTCAGCTCGCTTCCGCAGTGCTCCTGTGGTTGTTCTTCAAGGACATCAAGCCACCTGAAGAAAGAGAAAGGAACGTTTCTAAAGATTAAACACGACGTAAGAAAGTCCATAAGAAGAAAAAATTCTCTACATTCAACTGACAGCTATCTTCCACCCACCTTTTACCCTTCCAATTCCCCTTTTCTTCAGATTTTTTGCCTCTTCTATCAAGTTCTCAATTCCTAATCCATCAAGAAGAAGCAAGCCCTCCTGCAAGGCATCTAGCAGTATAGAGGAAGATGGAAGGAGTTCCTTTGCTTCTTCTAACTTGAAGATGTGGAGATCTGAAGGTATCCTTTCCTTCCTCAAAGCTTCTTTAAGCTCATTTGAAACCCTTTGGTCTCTCACAATAGCCAATATGTCGAAGTCGCTTGAGACTGAGGATTCTCCCCTCGCCCTAGAGCCAAAAAGAATTATCGCTATCTCTTTACCCTTCATATCCTCGAGTATTTTGCGTAAA
>QMVZ01000032.1 GCA_003661365.1 Thermoproteota archaeon
CAATTAAAGCTATAGCATAGTATCGTAAAGATCCCATACCAGCAGATTCCATGATCTGCGGAAGATACCTCATGAGGAAGTAGTAGAAAATTATTGCATTGAAAGCTGTAAGAGCCGTAGTTCCTATCCACATGCTAAGTCTACAAATAAAGTATGCCGCTCCTTTGCCAAATGCCTCCCTAACGAAGGCAGGTCCCCCAACTACAATCTTGCCCCTTTCTAAAGATTCTTTGTACATCTTACCATAGCCTACAGCAAGCATAAAGGATACTATGCCTGAAAGAACCGTTGCCCATAGTGTTGCAGAGGCAGAAAAGTTCTCAATGGCATAGGGTAGGACCGTCAGCATTGATGCTCCCATTGTTGAGCCCAAGCCTGCGACAAGAAGTTCAAAAAAACCGTAGATAGGCTCTTCTTCCCTTGAAACCTCAGCGAAAGTCTTTTTAGGGATAAAACCTGAGAGAATCTCACGAAACAAAACAGCGGTTCCAATTCCGAAAATTAAAGCCAAGGAACCCAACAATACTTTTGAAAGGGGCTCTATCGACTCAAGAAACAGTATGCCACTGACCAATGATCCGAATAAAAGCAGACAGAGCAAACCAGTTAGCATGTAGAGAGCTCTGAAGCCCCTTCTAACACGTGCGATCAAGCTCTATTCCTCCTCAACCAAGCCAAGGGCGTATAATGTTTCACTTACATTTGAAAGGCTTGTTATGCACATTATTAGGAGCGCTAGACCTAGGAAGAAAGCCAAGAGACGCGTTCCTCTAATGCTAGCGGAGCTTAGAAGATTAATTAAGCTGGCGATAACGGATTGAAACTCTTCTTCAGAACTTGGGATGATCAGGATCAGTCCAAAGACCAGAAAGATTGCAGACAAAAACATCTGCATTAACAGATAGAGAAACGTCAAGAACCTATTTCTTTGTAGCATTGGATGCCTGATTATGTAGAAGAGTTCCTTTACATCGCTATCCTTTTCTAGTTCATCCACTACTGTTGATAGTTCTGCAGGATCATCTCCTATATCATCCAAAAGTGCTCTTGTGCTTTTCTTGAATTCTTCAATGGTCTTCTTTCTGATATCTTTCATACGTGAAATATCGCTTTTATCAATTTTAAATGAATCGGAGAACCAAAATTTTGCTCTTCTTAGCATAGGTAATAGTAATTAACTATCGAGATTACGTCAGAGATATGACTGTCTTTCAAGTAATTCTCGGCAGAAGATCCATTAGAAAATATCTAGATAAGCCCGTAGAAGACGACAAGCTCTTAAAAATTCTTGAGGCTGCAAGATGGGCCCCATCTTCTAGAAATAGCCAACCTTGGGCCTTTGTAGTAGTTAAAAACGAAGAAACTAGGAGAAAGTTAAAGGAACTTGCTTATGGACAGGATTTCATTTTACAAGCCCCCGTAGTTATAGCAGTATGCTCCAAGAAGGGATCAAACTGGGTTAATCTAGGGTTAACTATGCAAAACATTTGTCTTGAAGCATATGAACTTGGTTTGGGCACATGCATAGTTGGGTGGTTTGACAGAGAAAAGGCAAAGGAGCTGCTAGGGGTTCCAGATGGATGGGAAGTAGCCTATCTTATCTCACTGGGCTATGCTGCAACGTCTCCTAAATCAACAAGGAAAAAACTAGAGGAGATCACTCATTGGGAGGGGTGGTAAAAAGCATCAAGACTATTTCGGCACTAAATTCTCAAATCAAATGCCGTAGAGAAACACATATGCGTCTTATCTGCGCTACTCAGGTTGTTGTATTTAAGAGCAATCGTTAAACCGACAAGTTGGAGTCAGGAATATGACATCCCTTCTTGAAAAGCTCGTTGTGAAAGGCCACGTTATTAGGAACAGGATAGTGCTTCCTCCTATGGCAACAGAGCTAGCTAGCGAGAGAGGCGAGGTCACTAACGCTTTACTCAGACATTACAAGCTTAGGGCAAGGGGGACAGGCATCGTTATTGTAGAGCACACTTTCATCTCAGAAGAAGGCAGGCGCTCAAAAAACCAGCTTGGTATTTATAGTGATGAACTAATCTCTGGATTAAAAAGACTTGCCAGAACAATAAAAGAGGAAGGAGCTACGGCGATAATCCAACTAAACCATGCTGGAGCTAAAGCTCCCTCTGAAATCATTGGAAGAAGACCTGTGGGACCTTCTTCTGTTCAAGTACCGGGTAGTGAAGAGATTCCCAAAGAACTCAGCCGAGAGGAAATAGAAGAAATAATTGAAAAGTTCGTTAATGCAGCACGCAGAGCAATGGAAGCAGGATTTGATGGAGTTGAGATTCATGGTGCACACGGCTTTTTGCTAAGCGAATTCCTTTCTTCTCTAACAAATAAAAGAACAGATGAGTATGGAGGTAGCTTGGAGAACAGAATGAGGTTGCATTTAAGGACTGTTGATATGGTGCGAAGGCAGGTGGACGACCTTCTTTTCTTCAGACTCAGGGTGACAGATTACATGGAGGGAGGTCTTACCCTTGAAGAAGGGGTGAAAGTGGCTATGACCCTTGAAAAACATGGTGTAGATGTTATAGATGTTTCAGGTGGGCTTTGTGGATCAAGACCTCCTTGGACCGCCGAGGAAGGGTATTTCCTAAATCTATCTGAAGCCGTTAAGAATAAAGTAAGTGTTCCAGTAATTGGAGTGGGAGGAATAAAGTCTCCTGTCTTTGCGGATAAAGCTCTAAAAGAAGGAAAAGCAGACCTCATAGCTGTTGGCAGGGTATTCTTAGCAGATCCAGATTGGGCACTAAAAGCAATTGAGGTTCTAAGCGTTTAGGAATCTAACTTATCTCTTCACTAAAATATTGTTAATTACAATGCTCCTAAAATGATAAGACAAACTCTGCTAATATCCTCGAAGTGTGAATTATGTCTCTTAGATCAGCTACCTCTACACCGCTGTGCATATATCTGAGAGGGATTGATAGAAGAGCCGTTTTTACCCCTCCTCTCGCTACTTGAATAGCCCAGGTATCTGTGCCTGTTCCGCGAGGGGATGGTTCTATTTGGAAAGGCGATTTGATTTTCTCCGCCACATTTCTCAGTTTCTCCACGATAACCGGGTGATATATCGGACCAACAGCTATTGCAGGTCCTTTTCCTAGTTTTACGACCACTTTGTCTTTAGTAGGAGGAGTAACTGCATGGGTTACATCTACAACGACAGTAGCATCAGGCCTAAGTTTGTAACCTATCATACTCGCTCCTCTAAGCCCGATTTCTTCCTGAACCGTAGCAACTACGTCAAGCTCTACCTTTAGCTCAGATTTTCTTTCAAAGACTCTCTTAGCAGCCAATATGATTGAGGCAATCCCAGCCTTGTCGTCGAATGCCATGCCAGTGACTCTTGTACCTGAAAGCTTTGAGAAATCGCTCAAAAGCAAAGCGTAGTTTCCAATCTCCACACCCAGCTTTTCAACTTCTTCTTTACTATCTGCCCCCACATCAACCAAAAGATCCTCAATCTTGATCTCCTTAGCCTGATCCTTTTTCCTTAAATGAGGTGGAACGCTTCCTATAACTCCAAGAACAGTACCCTTTTTCCCAAGGATGAGTATCCTTTGCCCATAGGGGACAGATGCATCCCACCCTCCAACTTGTTGGATTTTCAAGAAGCCCTCATCATCTATACTCTTTATCATGAACCCAATCTGGTCGATGTGAGCCACCAAAGCGACCTTTCTCTCGGCTCCCGTATTTAACTTTCCGATGTGGTTAAACCAATCGTCTACATGAAACTCTTCTACATAGGGAGATAGGGGCTTTCTTAGGACCTCACTAGCCTTTGCTTCTGTCCCTGTTACGGTGGGAACCTCAACTAACTGCCTCAAAACCTCACTCGCTTCCTCAATCTCTTTCTCCTCTACTTCACATTTCTCCAAGGCAACACCCCAGATATCAATGTCTGAAACGTTTAGATTTTTCTGATACCCTGAATATGCTCAAACTCAGGACTCTAGAAAGAAAAAAGAAAAGAAGAGATAAAGCCACAGACACTAGCCCCACTCTACCAACTCTGCTGTTACCGTACTCTGTCCACTTGAAGATTCCCACTTGACTGGAATGGGAACCTGATCCGATACCCAGTATCAAGCTGTTCCTGTACTAGTTGTTGCTTCATATACAGTACAGCTAAATGTTCCAGCAGGAACCGTAATGGTCTCGTGGCCAACCTCTCTTACTTGAATCTCCTGTGGTTCACCCTCGGTTGTGGTAGAAGTCCCTGTTGGGACCTGATAACAGGGCAAAGTTTGCCAAGGACCGTTGTTTGCCGACATCTCAGCCTTTAAGCACTCTAGACTGGTCTTATCTAACCAGACTCTGTATTTAATAGTCATGCCCTTGCTTTGCATGCTCATTTCCTGAAGCCAGCAGCCCTTACCATTTAGAGTTGTACTACTAATTGAGTAAGACATTGTTGCTTCTGTAGTTTGACCCTGGGCTACTGTTCTTATCCTGTATGCGTAATGAGTCACCTCTGCATAGTTAAAGAGCTCGCTTAATGATGACTTGCTTGGTGGTGGCGTCGGAGAGGGAGATGGGCTGGGAGTAGGGCTGGGCGTGGGTTTAGGGGCTTTTGTAGGCTTTGGAGGTTTTGTGGGCTTTGGTGGAGGTGTGGGACCCCCCTTTCCCTTTGTCACGTTTAGATATACATATATTCCTCCAATTGCAACTATCAAAACAAGAATTACAGCTAAGACGGCTCCCTTACCCATTTCTGGGCCTCCCCATGGCCGTCTAGATTTCTACTTGAATCTCCAAAAAGTAAGATTCTATAAAACTCCTATGTCTCTGTTAACGTCTCTGATTTCGTCGTTCTTCTGTTATTAATACAATTCACTCAAATTAGTGGTATTTCGATTGTCAAAGGTGAGAGGACATACGCCTTCAGCTTATACACAGAAATAGACCACTTGAATTCACGCTATAATGCTTAGAGCAATCGAGAACAAGCTTCTTTCAATACTCTATCTTCTTCCATTGAGAGCACTTTTCCATTTTTCATCAAGAGCCTTCCATTCACTATCACGCTTTTGACGTTATTTCCAGAGGCAGAAAACACCAAGTTCGAGACTAAATCGTTGAGAGGAACTAGCCTTGGAACGTCCAGATTAACTAGGATTATGTCTGCCTTTTTCCCCTTTTCTATCGAACCTATTTCCTTTTCTATTTTAAGAGCATGTGCGGCATTTATTGTGGCCATCTCTAGGGCATCTAATGCTTTCATAGCTGTAGGATCCAGAAGGCGAACTCTCTGAAGGAAGCAGGCCAGCCTCATTTCCTCAAACATGTCCAAATCATCGTTGCTTGCACACCCATCCGTTCCAATCGTGACATTTGCTCCCTCCGAAATTAACTCCTTGACTGGGGCAATTCCAGAACCAAGCTTGGCGTTGCTGCTCGGGCAATGGGATACAGAAACTCCTCTCTTGGCCAACAATCTTATTTCTTCATTGGAAAGCCAAACGCAGTGAGCTGCGAGCACGTTCGGACCCAAGAAATTTAAAGACTCTAGATATTCAACTGGCCTCATTCCAGTTAATTCCTTAATCTTCTGGACTTCCGTCTTTGTCTCAGAGAGGTGTATATTAAGCATAATTTTCATTTCATCTGCCATTGCCTTTGAAGCCAATAAAAGCTCCTTAGAACACGTATATGGGGCATGAGGAGCTATCATACACCTTATTCTCCCTTCACCTGCCCCATGCCATCTTTTCACAAAATCTCTTGTGATCTTCAACTCCTGTTCTCTTTTCTCCTCAGAACCGAGGTCTATCATCCCGTAAGAGAGGAATGCTCTGAGACCCGAGTCCAGCACTGCCTTAGCAACACCATCCTCCTTTAGGTACATATCGACGAAGCACGTTGTTCCAGACATTATCATCTCTAAACATGCAAGCATAGTCCCCCAATAGATGTCTTCCTCTGATAATTTAGCCTCTCTTGGCCAGATTGCTTCCTTCAACCACTTATCAAGAGGAAGGCCGTCTCCCACTCCTCTAAGAAGGGTCATGGGAGCGTGAGTGTGAGTGTTGATTAGACCAGGTAGTGCACACATACCTTTCCCGCTTAAAACTTCTTTTCCTACAAGATTTGACATTTTTTCCATGGGTCCAAAGTCCTTTATCTTTCCGTCGGATATAGCGATGAACCCATTTCTGATAACCGATCCTTTCGGAACAACGGGCAGGATCATGACGTTTTTAATTAATAGATCAACCTCTTGTCTCATCTACATTCAATTCGCAGTCTAAAATAAAAGCTTTGAAAAAGCCTACAAATCCCATCAAAACCTTTTCACTAAACAAGTAACAAGTCCTTCTGGGTGAAATCGCCAATTTTTTATTCACGGGATACATGGCTTTTCACTATGCTATCTCTAACCAAAAAAGTGATCACCGTACTAAGATTCCTCAGACTGAAAGAGTACTCAAGCAATCTCATAGGCATTCCTTTCCTAATCTGGTTAATTTCTCCAAAGGAACTCCTTACTGTAAAAACCGCCTTAGTGCTAACCGCTAACATCTGCCTAACTGCCTTTACCTTCTCGTTTAACGATATAGAGGACGCAGAAGACGACTTCCTTGATTTAGTAAAGAGAGAGAGGAACGTGATAGCCAATGGATCACTTGAAAGGAAGTGGGCATACTTGATTTGCGCATCTCTTCTTTCCACTGGACTGGCCATCTTGCAATTCGTCGATCCACAGCTAACTATGATAGCTTTCATGCTCTCAGTTAATTCCTTCCTCTACTCCTGGAAGAAGATCAGGTTTAAGTCTATACCCTTTATAGATCTCGTGTCTCATGCATTGGCTATAGGAATTCAGCAACTTTTGATTACGTACTATGCATTCAACCCTCTAGACTTTAGAATATTTCCGTACATAGGCCTTGTGACTTCATTTTCATTTGCAACACAGCTTTCTCAAGAGCTGAGGGACTCTAGAATCGATGAAGTCACAAACGTAAGGACAACAGCTCAAATATTGGGAGAAAGAAACACCATGATCTTGATCGTGATCTTTAGTTTAATACCCACGTTCGCCGCCCTGCTTTTGCCGAAACCCCTGCCATATCTTGCCCCTATAATGACTCCAGCATATCTTCTTCATCTTAATAAAAGACTGGGTCTCCCTCTCAAGAAGTTGCTTTAACAACCCAAGGAAAATAGATTGGTTGGGAAACGGAGTTTGGTAATAGTTAGTACCCAGATCTTCTCTCAGGATGAACAGAACTCGATCTATATAGCCCTAGAAACAGGAGACCGTTATCTCCAACCCCTTCCTTCATAACTCTGAAGCCTATCTCTTCAGCAACGAGTTTTAGCTCGGTTATATATGATAGAATTTCGAACTTTTGGGAGAAATCCATTTTCTCAAGGGGCATCCTAATCCTACCTATTGTAATAATGTCCCCACGTCTTGTACTCCTACGAAGTTCCATGAGCTTCTTTCTAAACTCATCTACTGTAATAAAGAACTTAACAAGCAGTTTTTCTTGGTTTCTCTCGTTTGAAATCAAAAACCCACCGTTTGTTTTCTTTAGAAGTAATAAAATAAGCTTTTCTACATTATTTAGGTAGGAACCAGTGAAACTTTGTGGAAATTCACTGAAACTTGGGGAAACCAATGAAATTTTGAAACAAACCAAGAATTGTCATTATTCTTCAAATCTAATAGCGATCCTTCTCTTAATTCGCCTTTTTGGACCTAATTCTTCCTCCATAACTACACAATTTCTTTATTGGACATTGTGGGCATTGCGGTTTCCTAGACTTACAGTAAGTTCTACCAAGCTTTATCAGTAAAAGATGGGCTTTAAGATAATCTTTAGGTTCGAAAACTCTCATTAGACTCTCTCTAACTGTCTCATAATCCCCTGAATTGGGGGCCAACCCAATCCTCCTTGAAACCCTCATAACATGGGTATCTATTGGAATAGTTGGGAACCCAGAGGAAAAAAGAAGTAGAACATCAGCAGTCTTCGGACCAATCCCAGGAATCGAGATCAGTTCATCTCTTGCCTTATCTAATGGTTTTTCAAGTATTCTGTCCAGTTTTCCTCCATATCTATTTACTATGATTGAAGACACCCTCTTAATTGTCTTAGCTTTTTGAGCCTGTAAGCCCGCAGGTCTAATGGCTTCCATTAGCTCCTCAAGGCATGCTTCAGCAAGAATCTCAGGCTTTACTTTAAACTTAGATTCCAGACGTTCCAGGGCTGCTTTAGAGTTTCGGTCATTTGTGTTCTGAGAAAGAATGGTTGCAACTAGGATTCTAAATGGATCCCCCGATCTCTTTGCAATGAGAGCGACGAACTCCTTGCGTTCCAGATAGAATTCTCTCTCGAGAAGCTTGAGGATTTCTTGAGCTCTGCCTTTCACATTATCCTGCATTAACACTACCTCTCATAGGCGTTGTGATCTGACACATGTCGCCTTGTCAATCAATCGATGGACTAGAATAATTTATTAACCGATTTCGTCTAGTACGTCAAGACGATGTTTAAGAAATCCTTTTTCAGTGCGCTCAACGTCATATCTGACCAAAAATCATGTTGGGCGTGGAACTCGATCAGATCTCTGGAGAGGTAGAGTGAATGAAAATAAACAAAAAACTTGTAGTGATTCTTGTATCCTCAGTTTTTCTAATATGTTTGATTTCCTTCCCAGTCATCTACTTCAAATTCTACATCCCCTTGTTAGACAAGATATACGACCTAGAGAGAAACCTCCTAGTCCTTGATGGAGAAGTAAAATACAAAGAATACTCCCTCCTGTTTTGGAATTTTAGGATACCGTATTCAAATGGCTTGTTTTACAGAAACGTGGTTGTTAGCTTTTACGGGACGATATTCAATTCGTTAAAACTAATCTCCCTTGATCCGGGGCTGGTAATCTTTGGAACATCTTTACTTAAGACAAAAAGCTTCCTAATAGCTCTATTATCGCTGATCCTCTGGTCTGTTTTCAGCCATTATGGTCTACTGAGGTTAAGAAAAAAGTTAGCCTCTGGGGGAAGAGGAAGCATAGCGATAATACTTGACCTGCTGATCTGGAGGTATTCTCTTGTCTGGTTCGGTTTTATGATACTTTACAATACGATCAAGCGAAAACCTAAGGAAAGGTGGGACCTAAGATCATGGCACGCACCCCCTTTGTTCTATTACTCTCTGGTTTTCGCCTTTCTCTTCTTTTCTTTACTTAGGGGTGCAATGGGAGTTATTTCTGCTGCCTCAGCAACCCCTCCAAAGCAATTGCCGAATCTCGAGGAAGGGATGTTCCTATACGCATATTCTCATAGCTACAACTTCAATTTTACCATGGACAAAGCCAGATAGCTGTATGACATGCACCTGACTAGTTTTGACGAATATCATAAGTTAGGGGATGTTGTTGGAATCATAAAGGGCGCGGTTCCTTTCCTTTCCCTTGCATATCCCTCTTTGAGTGGGTTATTTTGGAGAATAATTGGAACATCCTTCCTATGGCTTATATTCCTGTCTGTTCTTCCTGGTCCTGGAGAAATAATTAACTTAAAGAGATACAGGCTCGGACCTAGGCTTGCAGCTTTCGCCGTTTTGATTCAAAGCTTCAGAACTATAAGGCTGTATTGGGGTCTGGTTTTCTCTAACATGCTGGTCGGATATGGTCCTGATAGCTTAGACTTGGCTGAGACTTTTGTCACACCAATATGGAACCAATTTAGGCTGAAAATCAATTGGTTCTGGTGGCTCGCAGCTCTTATCATGGTGATTTACGTTGCTTTGCCAGAAGGAGTGGATTTGGCCATATTCAAAAGGTTTTTCCCACTCAGCTCTTGGCTAAGGAGGAGGCTTGGAAAGGAAGACTTCAAACATATAGCCTCCTCAGTATCTGAGGCGGCTGTAGCCATAGTCCTCCTGGTGTTGATGATAGCTCTGATTTCTGGTTACACAAACTTCTTCTTCAAACCAAACGTAGTCACTCCTGTTCAAGAGGATCTGCAGGCTCATCCCCAAAGACTTAAACCACTTTGGGACGTGATAAGAGATGTAAACAGGTTTGTCTATGATTTAGAGGGGATAGAATATTCCTGGGTATCAACTGAATTCGTAAATCCAAGCACTGACTGGATAGATTCTAATGAGTATTTGTTCGATGTAATGAGAGTGATAGACAAAGAAAGGGCATACCTAATTTCAAGAAAAGAGATCGGACAAAGGCCCTATGTCGTAATTCCTGACCCTGACAATCCCTATACGATGAGAGAGGCTGATGCTGATTTCATTGTCCTGAACATCGGCGGTAAAGAGGTTCCGTTGTGGGTGGTAGAGGTTCCATTGAAGTATGGGTCCCCTGTAACTGACGATTTCTTCAGGATGAGGCAGTATTACACGCATAGCGACGTTGGTTTTGTAACGATAATAGCTGGAGAGGAAAACGTTACAGAAGCCGTTCAAGTTTTCAAGGAAAAGAAGATGTATTTTGGAGCTTCTAGAGCTTATGATGAGATAAAATGGGTGTGTAAGGTTAAGGGAGAGGAAATCTCCGAGGTAGGAAATGTATCTTACGACGGAAAGGGAATAGTTTGGATTTCGGCACCCAAGATCTACTTCTTTGACCATAGATACGCTGGCTTGCTTCTGGATTCAGGACCCAGGACCCTTAGAAAGACCAACTCAGTGTTTTACTGGAGATTTAAGGGATATGAGAGGAGAAACTTGACTGTAGGACTTATCCTTTATAGATCCTTGCCAGAAAGGTTCAACTATTACCTTATGCCCTTGGACAAGACTGACTACGACGAGTACCCGCTTCCACTTAATGATAGAACGGTATATTTGATGTGGGGAGCCAAGTTTTTTGACACAAGGAACATCCCTTTTGCTATTGAATGGAGGGTTCCAGACGAAGTCGCTCCTTTAATTGATTATCCTGAGCAAAAGGGAGGAGGAAGACTAGTTGCTCTTGCTCTTGGAGACATTTACGACGGAAAAGTTGATATCTACATGCCTTTTGATGATTTCTTAAGCAAATACTTCAAAGCAGTTTACGGCGATCTAGTAAGGAGAGAGTTTCCTGAAGAACTGAAGAAGGGCGGGTTGAGGTATCCTGAGAAATACTTCCTTTACAGGCAGTACTTCGATTGGTATTTGCATGTCGAAGATGTCTCCACTTTTAGAAGTGGAGAAGATTTCTTTAGGCTCCATACTGCACCAGAAGGGCCTATTACCGAGCTCAGGTATGTGATCTATCCTGAAGGTTTCGTTGGCATATACCCCGTTGGAGTAATGGGGGCAAAAGGCCCGAACATAGGAGCGCTTTACGTGGTTAATAACGAGTTTGAAAGTTTCGGCAGCGTTAAATGCTACAGATTCCCAATTAAAGATTCTCCATATCTGTTCTTCTCTCCAAGCAAGGCCAAGAGCAATATACTTTCCTTGCCTGAAATAGAGCAATACATCAGGCTGAAAAACCCCATAATAGGGCAGATCATCCTATACAAATTGAATGGAGGTTACTGGATGTACGTCCTTCCCTTCTACAGGGTTGGAGCTGGGGGCGTCGTGCAGATAGTTAGGATTTCGGTTTTGTTTGCGCACTATCCAGTTGGAAGGGAGGTCGAATTCTACGTGGGTTGGGGAGAAAATATAGAGGAAGCGGTTTTGGCAGCATCTACGAGGATGATGGGCATAGAGGTGCCCCCAAACGTAACCGAAATCGTGGACATAAAGGCTTTGGTGGAGGAATTCTACAAGTATAAGGAACAAGGTGACTTCGTCAACGCTTGGAAGGTAGCTGAGGAGATAATGGAGATCTTGAGGAAGGCTGAGATCATAGAAATCAAAGGAGGAGGGTAGAATGCCTAAAAGATTTGGAGTTGCATTAAGAGTCCTAGGAACTTTCTTAGGTGTGATTTTTGCGATATTCACCATCTTTGTCTTGAGAGATGCCATGTTCTATGCTGCTCTTATGGAAAGTCTTAAGTTACCAGAGGAGTTCGCCTTCGTCAGCCCCGTACTAAGGCTAGCACCAGAGATAACTTTGATCGCATCTCTTCTAGTTATTGCATCCATACTCCTTAAAGCAAGGGAGTTAGAAGGAAGTGAATGAGCAATGCTCCAAAAAGGTAGCTACCGGTTTTAACAAGAGACTAAAAACCAATGATGACCAGGGTGGATACTTCCTCCCTCTTCTTGGCCAATGTCAATGTTCAACGCTGTTCCTTCGAAGTTTCATGAAAATTTTATATGCTTGAACCTATTGAAGGGCGTTCTAGGTGTGTATTTAGTGAGACACATCCGTTTTGGTCTGTTATCAGTTCTAATAGCCATCACATTGTTTTATTCCCTCTTCTCTACCCGTATAGAGGCACAAGGTGGCAACACCTACTATGTATCGCCTACAGGAAGCAATTCAAACCCTGGTACTAGGGATAAACCATGGGCTACGCCTGGATATGCATCAAGACA
>QMVZ01000033.1 GCA_003661365.1 Thermoproteota archaeon
TCATAATCGTTACCCCTTTTATGTGGCATAACATTCTTTGAGTTCAGGCTTTTGAATTTAATCTTGTCATTGTTGATGGACCTTGAAGACACTTGATGTAAGGAAGGTTGGAGTTGCTAATTCAATTAAAGAGGCTATTCCAGTCCTTAGATCGGGAGGGGTGATTATTTACCCTACAGATACTGTTTATGGGTTAGGAGCGGATGCGGAAAATCCTAAAGCAGTTTTGAAAGTTTACAGGCTTAAGAATAGACCTAGGAGTAGGTTTCTCACGATTGCTGTGTGCGATCTGGAAATGGCTGGAGAATACGCTAATATCAAGGGCTTGGAGGCTTTCTTAGAGAGATTTTTGCCTGGAGCAGCTACCTTCATTTTACCTAAGACTGAGAGAGTTATCCCGGAGATAAACCCTCGTGCAATAGGGATTAGGATCCCTGAGTCTATAATCGTAAGAGAAATTGTAAAAGGATTGGGAAGAGCGATTACTTCTACGAGTGCAAATAGAACATCTAACCCTCCTCCCCATTCCTGCCTCCAGGCAGTTAAGGAGATTCCTGGTGCTGATCTCGCTCTTGATTGCGGTGTTCTGCTTTTTAGAAGACCTTCAACTATTGTTGATCTGACAAGAGGAAAACCCAGCCTTGTGAGAGAAGGTCCAGTTAGCTTTAAAGAGATAATGGAAGCTTATAGAAGCTTGGTAGACCTATGATAGCTTTAGGCATAGAAAGCACCGCTCACACCTATGGAGTTGGCATAGCAGATGACAGAGGAAGGATCCTAGCCAACGTTAACGAGGTGTTTCGAACAGAGAGAGGAGGCATGAAGCCAATTGAGGTAACTGAACACCATTATCGAGTTGCAAAGGAGGTTGTGATGCGAGCTATTGAGCAGGGTGGTGTGAGCTACAAGGATATTGATCTAGTGGGCTTTTCAAGAGGTCCTGGCCTAGGTTCAACGCTCCTTGTTGGTGCGATTGTGGCTAGAGTATTAGCTGAGAAACTTAAGGTACCTTTAGTTGGAGTAAATCATGCCATAGCTCACATTGAGATAGGAAGACTAATGGCTAGAGCTCAGGATCCTCTCATCGTTTTTGTGTCAGGAGGAAATACCCAGATCATGGTCAACTCTGGCAGGGCGTTTAGGATAGTTGGAGAGACTTTAGACATAGGTTTAGGAAACGCCCTAGACAAAGTAGGAAGAGGAGTGGGTCTTCCATTTCCAGCTGGTCGTCTAATGGATGATATAGAAGGAAGATGGATCTCTCTTCCTTATACTGTGAAAGGCATGGATCTCGCCTTCAGCGGAATTGTGACCGAGGCTTTGAGGAGATATAAGAACGGTGCAAAGCTAGAGGATGTCGTTTGGAGTTTTATGGAGGTTACATTCTCAATGCTTGTGGAAGCAACTGAAAGAGCTCTGGCCTACACGACAAAGGATGAGCTCCTATTAGTAGGTGGTGTTGCTGCTTCTCCAAGGCTTAGAGAAAAGATGGGCTTGATGTGTAAGGATAGAAATGTGAAACTGAAAGTAACCCCGCCCGAGTACTCTAGAGACAATGGTGCCATGATTGCGTACACTTCAATCCTCTGCTATAAGATTCATGGGGCTCTTAAGCTAAATGAAAGCAGTATAAAACCGAGATGGAGGGTGGATGATGTGGATTGGCCTCTTTTGCCCCTTCCGTCATTAGATGATGCTTAAAAGGTTGTTATATACCTAACCAAATTGAACTCAGGGATCCGAAAAACAACTAGTGAGGAGGGAATACCATTGAAGATATGTATCTCCGGCTTTACTGGCAGCGGTAAGAGCACACTTGGCAGAAAGCTTGCTAAGTACTATAATATCCCTTATTACTCCGGCGGAGATGCCTTGAAGAGAATAATTGCTGGTAACGAAAAGGTTGGGGATGTTGGTTGGTGGGAAAGGGACATCGGGGCTATAGCAATGAAAATGAGGAAAGAAGACCCTTCTTTTGATAGAAAGGTCGATGAAGAGCTTATAAAAATAGCTGAAGAGGAAGGAGATGTCGTTCTTGATTCTTGGACCATGCCTTACTTGCTTAAGGCAGAGGACAAGGTAGCCGTATTTCTAAAAGCTGACGTTAAAGAAAGAGCTCGCAGAGTCATGAGAAGAGATAGAATTCCCTATGAGGAAGCTGTTAGGAGAATAAGATTGAAAGACAATGAATCTATTGAGATTTATGAGTCAATATACGGTTTTAAGCTAGGTGAAGACCTATCTCCCTTCCACCTAGTTTTAGATAACACAAAGCTTGAGGCCAGACAGACCTTTGAAATCGTCCTCTCCTTTATAGAAGCTTGGTTTAGGAGAAAGACCCCTAAATAGGGAAGGTTAGAGTTTAAGGTAAATCAACTACAACGCTTCTACGGTGAGTGTTGTGAGACTTACAAGAAGTCAAATTGCTAGATTTATAGATCACACGAAGCTGAGTCCTCAAACAACGCCTGATGATATAAGAAGGCTTGTAGAAGAGGCAAAGACGTATAATTTCTATTCCGTTTGTGTTAGCCCATATTACGTACCCTTAGCCAAAAAGTTGCTTGAGAATACGAAGATAAAGGTCTGCGCTACCATAGGATTTCCTCTAGGCTTTACTTTCAGGGAAGTAAAGGCGTTTGAAGCGGAAATAGCCGGAACAGAGGGGGCTGATGAAGTAGACATGGTAATTAACATTGGAGCCTTGAAGGTTAGGGATCTAGATGTAGTAAAAGATGATATAAAGGCAGTTGTGGACGCATTCAAGTCCGTTCAGCCTGAAGGAATAGTTAAAGTGATTTTAGAAACCGGACTCCTAACAAAAGAAGAGATCATAATCGGATGCAGACTGGCTGAAGAAGCTGGTGCTAATTTCGTTAAAACATGCACTGGTTTCGGTCCCAGAGGAGCAACAGTTGAAGATGTCAAAATCATGAAGGAAGCAGTAGGAGACAGATTAGGAGTGAAGGCAGCAGGAGGTATAAGGACTTACGAACAAGCTATTGCCATGATAGAGGCGGGAGCAACCCGTATTGGAACTAGTTCTGGTGTAAACATAGTGTTAGGAGCTCCTGAGGAATAAGAATGAAGATAAAGGCTTGAGCCATCTTTATTACCTCCAACATGGAATGTAAAATTGAGGAGCTGCACCTGAAAGGGTAGGTATCATGGCCATAGACAACGAGGTACAAAAGATTAAGGAGAAATATGGTATAGTTGGAAGAGATTCTGAAATAAGAAAGATATTAATGGCGATTAAGGCAGGGAAACACGTACTGTTAGAGGGATCCGTAGGAATAGGTAAGACTTTGTTAGCAAGATCCATTGCAGAGTATTTGAAGCGAGGCTTTATCAGGGTAGATGGCGATGAGAGACTAACGGAGCGAAAGCTCATCGGTTACTGGGATCCACCTATGGTCATAAACAAGGGATATGTGAAGGAAGCCTTCATAGAAGGCCCATTGACGAAGGCAGCACTTTCTGGAAGTGTTTTATTCATCAACGAATTGAACAGGCTCTCCGAGTCAGCTCAAAACGCCCTTCTTCCCGTTATGGATGAAGGAATAATTTCGATCCCGCATTTTGGTACACTTAAAGCCAAAAAAGAATTCATCATAATTGCTACTCAAAATCCTGAGGAGAGCATTGGAGTTACAAGGCTGTCAGAAGCACTTAAGGATAGATTTGTTTTGGTAAGGCTGGATTATCAGTCAGAAGAAGAGGAAAAGGAGATAGTCAGGCAAAGAACGGGAGTAGAAAAGGAGGAAATAATATCATACAGCGTCAAGATAGTTAGGAAAACTAGAGAAGATCCGAACATTAGAAGGGGTGCTTCTGTTAGAGCTGCTATAGATATGGCTCTCTTAGCGAAGACTTACGGGAGAGATCTTTCTCCCGAAGACTGGTTAGAGATAGCACTTATGATCCTTCCGGAGAGGATAGATATAAGAGAAAATCTGAAAGCTAGAAGAGAAGAGATCATAAAGAGAATTGTGGAAAGGGCATTGCGAGAAGAAGTTGTTGAAGAAAATTTCCTCTACCTGAGGGGCCAAGGGCCCCGATGACGTTTGAATTAGAGGAAGACATATCAAAGGAGGATTTTGAGTTTCTAAACGATTTTGAAGCCTTAGAGTATGAGGACATTTTCCAGCTATCTCTGAAAGCGATTTTGAAGGGAGATCTTGATCTTCTTATGTTAATCGCTAGATTTAACTGGATCGTCGTTTCTAGAGCCCTTTCAGAAGCATCTATCGATGAAATAGCCCCTCAGCTGGAGTTAGATCCAATAAAGTCCGTTATACTCTACAGATCAACAAGATGGGGCATAAACGAGTCCATGAGAAAGACTTTCAGAAGGCTCGTTGCTAAAGCAATAATGAGAGGTGGGAGAAGGATAGTCTCCCATGTTCGTGGAAAATCAATTAGGGTGAGAAAATATTACGAGCCGGGAGATGATTTTGATCTAGAGGAGACTATCGAACGACTAATCGAGAGCGCAAGTCCTCCAGAGTTGATTACTTATGATCACATTGTCGGAATAGGAAGGATGGAGAGGAAAGCTAAGGCCATAATAATTCTAGATACGAGCGGATCCATGAGTGGAGAGAAGATAGCTCACGCGGCAATTTCTGCATCTGTGGCTGCCCACCTGCTTAGAGGAGGGGAACTTTGTCTTATCACGTTTAACAGCGATGCAGACATTCGCAGAGCTTCGAGTCCAGCCGAAGCAACTAAGCTAATTGAGGATATATTAGATGTAGTCCCAATAGGTTATACAAACATTAAACGGGCTTTGGAACTGGCTAAGAAAGAAGGTGAAAAAATGAAGGGAGAATATGTTTACTTACTTATAACTGATGGAAATTACAACGTTGGAGGCGACCCTAGAGAAGTAGCTGCTGAGATGCGGAGATTAAATGTAATATTTGCTCCTGGACCGATTGGAAACAGCAGAGGTCGTAGAGTATGTGAAGACCTTGCTAGGTTGGGAAATGGAAGGTTTATCCAGATCGAGAGCTATTCTGAGATCCCATACGTTGTGCCTGAACTTCTTCAAGTTAGGTAAAGGAATAAAAATAGAAGCTTCTTTTAGATTGAATTGGCGGGGGTAGCCAAGCTAGGTCCAAGGCGCCAGCCTTAGGAGCTGGTGGGCGTAGGCCCGCGCGGGTTCAAATCCCGCCCCCCGCATCACTCACTTCTTGGATTATCATCCTTACACAGCTGAAATCAGCAACCTGTTTTTAAGATCAGAAACGATCAATTTTTGAGGTATTTGGGGAGTCATAAAAAAAGGCGTAGGCACCTCTTAATTGTGTATTTTCTTTTGGTGCTATGCCTCCAAGCTTTAACGCTAGAGTTAAAGGGCGATACGGGCTTAGAAAAACACCCAAAATATTGGATTTCCCTCTTTATAGATCCTGAAATGGGTGTGCTGAAGGCAAACCAATCTGTCCTTCTCAATCTTCCAGATAAAGTGGTAGACATTCGCTTTAAGGTTTTTCCAATCGCATTTTGGCCCAATGGCTGGATAAAAATCAATAAAATTAGTGTTGAAGGGATTCCAGTCAAAAACTTTAGGTTTTTAGAGAAAGACAACACCACGTTGGTCATCCCGCTTCCTCCAGGCATCTCTTATGGAAAAAAGGTTAGAGTGAACCTGAGCTACGTAGTAAAGGTTCCAAAAGCAGAAGACAGATTTGGGTATTATGAAAACATAATGGCTCTGGGAAATTGGTTTCCCATACTTGCTGTCGTAGAAGATGCAAGCTGGATTTCTCATCCTTACGTTTCTATAGGTGAGTCGTTTTACAGTGAATGTGCTGACTTCGTCGTCAGGATCAAAGCAAAGGGAAATCAAGTTATAGCAGCTACAGGAAGCCTAGTTGAAGAGCAAAAAGAAGGAAATATGACCGTTCAGACGTGGATTGCCAGAAACGTGAGGGATTTTGCCTTAGCTCTGGGTCCGGATTATGAGGTATACAACGTAACTTGGGAGAACGTCACGGTGTACTCCTATTATCTCCCAGAACATGAAGAAATGGGAGTTCTTGCGGCAGAGATCGCAACAAGGGCCATAAAAATCTTTAGTAGGATTTTTGGAAGGTATCCCTACCCTGAATTTAGAGTTGCTGAGGTTCACGGCTGGTTTGGCGGGATGGAATACCCAACGATAGTGTTCATCTCGTCAAGGCTGTACTCTAAGGAAATATCGGGCTCTTCCGCTTGGGATATTCTCCAAAGGGTTATAGCACATGAAGTAGCCCATCAATGGTGGTATGGAGTTGTAGGAAACGACCAATATGAGGATCCATGGCTTGATGAAGCACTAGCAGAATACTCGGGGATGCTCTACTACAAGCTCGTCTATGGCGATAGGGAGTTTCGCAATGTGTTCAATGAATACGTAACGAATAATTATTACATGTACATAACAGAAGGAGAGGATCTCCCTATAGCAACTTCTATGGATGATTTTCCATCCATAGAAGCCTACAATGCCATAGTTTACTCTAAGGGTGCTATGGTCCTTCGCCTTCTTAATTCTTTAATGGGAGATGAGGCTTTCTTCGAAGGACTTAGGCTGTACTTTAACCAGAAGAAGTTTGGGGTTGCCAAGCCAGAAGATCTCATGAGAGCTTTTGAGATGAGCTACGGACAAAGACTTGATTGGTTCTTTGATAGATGGATCTTCGGAAGCGGAACGCCATCTTACGAGATATCGAATGTTACATCACACAAATTTGGTGAGAACTACGTTGTGGAAATTGTCCTTAGACAGAAAGTATTGAATGGCTCTACCTTTTCCCTTCCAGTACCTCTTGAGTTTGTTTGTAAGGATGGTTCAAATATCTCGTTGTACACATGGGTTAATGACACTACTTGCGTACTTCAACTTCAGCTTCCATGCGAACCAGTGCAAATAATTGTGGATCCCGATGATGTAATCCCCGGAAAGGATTGGGGTTGGGTTGCAACGGAAAAAACCGAAGAAAGCAGTGAATATAAGGTACCTCTGCCTGTTACAGCTTTTATTCTCCTTTTTCTTTTGATAATTTCTGTTTCTATTTTCCTATTCTATAGGTGGCGCTTGAGCGAAAAGTAAGCAATTTTGAGAAATAGCTTTTTGTGAATGGGTTGTTTTTCCGAGACTCTCATGGGGAAGCATGTGTAAAAGAGAAGTGCGGCCGCCGGGATTTGAACCCGGGTCTGGGGCTCGGGAGGCCCCCATCCTATCCAGACTGGACTACGGCCGCACAAATGTTACATGTACTTCCAGCTAATAAAATTAGTGAAAATAGATGATTAGCGGGCCCGAGGGGCTTCGAACCCCTGACCTACCGGTGGCTCCCCATAGAAGTTAAGAGCCGGTCGCTCTACCATGCTGAGCTACGGGCCCAAGAGGTCATTCGTTAGATCGATTAATAAATTCTACCTTTGCCTTGGGACCCAACCATTGAGTGCCCTTACAGATGATCTAAAATCTGCTCATGACCTTCTTTAGAATGAATCTTCTCATCTCATCTGCCTGCTAACTCTATGGCCTTACTTACTGCTTCTCTGGCGTCTTCCAAAGCCTCTATTCCTTCTTGTTGTAAGATCTGCCTTCCCTCTTTGGCACGGTTTCCGGAGAGCCTTATTACAAGATTAGGCTTCTCTTTCATGCCTTTAATCGCTTCAGCTATTCCTTTTGCGACCTCCACACCGCTGGTTATGCCGCACAGCGCGTTCACCAGAATTACTTTCACTCTTGGATTGGACATTATGATCTCAAGTGCCCTTTTAATTCGGTCCGCTGAAGCTCCTCCTCCTACATCACAGAAGTTAGCTGGCTTTCCTCCCATAATATGCACCAAATCCATAGTTGCCATCGCTAAACCAGCCCCATTAGCCATTGTTCCTATGTTACCATCCAACTCCACGTACGCTATTCCGTACTCCCTTGCCTTCCTCTCCGACTCTTTTAGAGCATAAACCCTCTTAGTGAGGTCAGGGTGCCGATATAAGGAGTTGTCATCTACCTCCATCCTCACATCTAGGGCAAGCAGCCGTCCGTCCTTGGTTACTGCAAAGGGGTTGATCTCCAACATTATAGCATCCATCGCATGGAAAAGCTTCCAAAGGTTGAATATCATCTTCATCAGCCCTTTGCGCAAATCCGGTCTGTCTGGTAGGGCGTTCTTTGCTATCATCCTTGCTTGATAAGGCATTAGACCTAAAATAGGGTCAACTGAGATCTTAAGTAGGGATTCTGGATGCTCAGCTGCCATTTCCTCCACTTCCATTCCCCCATATCTGGAGGAAAGAAAGGTCACCGTGCGCTCTGACCTGTTAACTATGGCTCCTATGTATATTTCTCTCTCTGCCTCTACAAATTCCTCTGCAAGAAGATATGCGGGCTTATATCCGTAAAAAGTGGAGTTTAATAGTTCTTGAGCTTGATTATAGGCCTCTTCTGGAGAATAGACGGGTCTTATCCCTCCAGCCTTTCCTCTTTGTCCTCTTGGAATCTGGATCTTTAATACTGCCTTTCCTCCAATTTTAGGGAGGACTTCGCGTGCTTCTTCGGGTTTTTGGATAATTGATCCTTTAGGAACAGCTATCCCGTACTCGGATAACAACTTCTTGCACTCGGCTTCCAGCAATCGCATAAGTTTCTCCACTCTTTTTCGGAAGATTTAGCTATAAAGTTGAGTGAGGTCTTGTTTGAACATAAGAAGTGTATAAGCATGATTCTAACGTGTTCTTTCAATTTGGGCGAGATCCAAGGAGTTCAAAGATTTTAATTTTGAGTAACAGTAGGTCTGAACGATCAAAATGACGATACTGGTCAAGAGAGATATGAGGGTAATCGTCCAAGGGATCACAGGTACCCAAGGAAGGGAGCACAGTAGGCTAATGCTGGACTATGGCACGAACATAATTGCTGGCGTGACGCCAGGAAAGGGAGGAGAGAAAGTTCATGGCGTACCTGTGTTTGACAGCGTTATGGATGTGGTCAACAAATTTGGAGAGATAGATGCCTCTGTTCTATTTGTCCCGGCTCCTTTTGCTTTTGACGCAATAATAGAGGCTGTAAACTATGAAATTCCGCTGCTGGTAGTCATTACAGAGGGAATACCAGTTCATGACGCGATGAAAGCCATATCCTATGCCAAAATGAGGGGCTGCACCATTATAGGACCCAACACTCCTGGCATCATTTCTCCTAAGGAGGGAGTTAAACTAGGGATAATGCCAGCTGATGCTTTCTCTGAAGGGAAAATAGCCCTTATCTCAAGAAGTGGCACTCTCACGTATGAGATATCGATTGCTTTGAAGAAAGAGGGTTTAGGAACTTCCGTTACCATAGGGGTCGGCGGCGATCCAATCACTGGCTTAGATTTCGTAGATGTCCTCGAGATGTTGAGGGAAGACAAAGACACAGAGGCAGTAGTATTAGTAGGTGAGATTGGTGGAGATGCTGAGGAAAGGGCCGCGAAATACATTCAGGAAACGGAGTATCCAAAACCTGTTGTTGCCTTCGTGGCAGGTAGGACAGCCCCTCCAGGAAAGAGGATGGGACATGCGGGAGCAATAATTTCAGGAAACGTGGGAAGAATAGAGACCAAAGAAAAAGCCTTCAAGGAGTCAGGAGTTCCTGTTGCAAGGCTTCCATGGGATGTACCTTCTCTGATTAAGAGTTCTCTCCGCCGATAACTTTCTGGGCTGACTCAGTTGTCTTAACCTCACTTAGGGCTTTCTTGCCCTCTTCTGTTATGGAAAAGAACTTGTAGCCACCATGAGTGAATGATTTGATGTACCCTTTGTCTTCTAGAGCCTTCGTTATCTCAATGATTTCGTCAAATCTAACGCCAATAACCTTAAAGAGCTTTCTCAAATGAATTGTTCCTGCTTTTTCTATAACTTTCAGGACCCTTCGTTGTAGTTGTTCCATATTCTCTCAAGTAAATCTCTATTGAACTCAATAAAAATATGAATGGCCGATAAAATACGATTTATAAGGCAAGTTGGAGAATGTGTAAAAAGCGTCAAGTTTATGAAACCCCTTAGAGGGTATGCAAGGGTCAGCCAAAAATGCCAATAGAGGATCCTTTAAAGAGGAGAATTGCTGTTGAGGCGCTGCTATTCTATAAAATTTGCAGAGAATGTGGCGCCAGAAATCCGTTGTCTGCAACTAGATGCAGAAGATGCAGAAGCGAGAATCTCAGACTAAAGAGAAGGAAGCCTGCAAAGAGGGCCTAAGGGAACAATTAAATTCAGCTATCTTCTTATAATTAGGGCCCGTAGCTCAGGAGGATTAGAGCACCGGCCTGCGGAGCCGGGGGTCGCGGGTTCAAGTCCCGCCGGGCCCGTTTTAGCTCTTTTTGCTCAAGAAGAGGAATTAAGTTGAATAAGGGTGATAGCCCCGCCCGGATTCGAACCGGGGTCGCCGGGTCCAAAGCCCGGCGTGCTTGGCCGCTACACCACGGGGCTAATATGATTAATTGTGATTGATTCATAACTCTTTTGGTCTCATAGATCAGGATTTAACTGATTATCAGATGCAGTAGGTATCGCTGGATTTATTATTGTTTCCTGAGACTCCTAATTTCCCTCTATAATGGGATTTTAAGGTTAAAAACCATTATCTAATTTCTTAAGAGCAAAACGAGATAACTCCAAACACTTACAAGCCTCATAACAAAGCTTGTGGTGCGGGGGGCGGGATTTGAACCCGCGCGGGCCTACGCCCACTCGGCCCTGAACCGAGCGCCTTTGGTCATCCTAGGAGGGAAACCCCGAAGATTTGGACCTGGCTTGGCTACCCCCGCACAACCTTAGACGACCCTTTTTTATCCTGATAATAAATTGGTGCTCCGGCCGGGATTTGAACCCGGGTCTGGGGCTCGAAAGGCCCCTATGCTTGGCCGGACTACACCACCGGAGCAACATTAGCTTGATTTAGGCAATATATAAGCATTTTCAAGGGAGTGTGTTTTGTACTCTTTTGAGGTTTTTTATTTCTCAATGCTTAAAGTTGCCTTGTTGTTGAGAACATGCTTCTAAGTCCTTCCGTTCTCGTGCGTTAAGAAGTAAAGTGAGTTTTTAGAGAGAGCTTTCCAAAAGATTGAGGAATCTCTTAAGAACTTTGAGGAAAGCTCAAGCGGGGAAAGAACCTTATATGCTTACGCCCAATCTCTCATCTAATTTCTCCCGCAAGTACTCGATGAAAAGTTCCTTGAGCTGCTTGGCTGATGGGGACATGGCCTTGAAGATCTCTATCTCTGCTTTCTTCTTCCTCTTAAGGAACCATTCGTTCTCCTTTTGCCAGAACTCTCCCTGCAAGCTTGGAAGTTTTAGGTTGTCCTTTGCAGCTTTTATGTCCAGAGGAGTGAGATCTTCCAATGCAAGCTGATAATCCTTGAAGAAGCCCTCCTCCACGTCCTTCGTTTCAATTCCGAGAAAAGCTGCGTTAGGCACAGCAAGTCCAGGAATGTGGGCAGAGCTTATGCTGTTGTATATGACGGTCGCAGCTATCCTTATAGACCAGGGTGAGAGGTCCGTTAGGATCCCTATAGGCACGCCCTGCTCAGAAAGCATCCTCAGGAATCTTCTCATGCTTCTTGACGGTTGTCCCTTTAGGATTGCAATCCCTAGACCATATTCCTCAGGAATCTTCAATTCTATCATGTTTTTAGCAGGACCAACCTTCTCTATGGCTATAACGGCCTTGACGCCTATTCTCTTAAATTCTATGTTTTCTGGATCTGGAGGAACGGAGTATCCCATCTCTCCTATCCTATCAGCTCTAATAGTGTAGCCAGACGCATCTACAAGCTCAATATCTCCATAAATCCATCCTCTTGGATCGCTTATTATCGAAAAGGCTTCTCTAGGCATTCCAAGTATGAGTTCCAATTGCACAATCCTAGAATCCGTTTCAGTTTGATCTTTTGGGAATAACGTGTTCTTCAGCTTCTCAACCTTGTGCATATAATAGAAA
>QMVZ01000034.1 GCA_003661365.1 Thermoproteota archaeon
CCGGTCTAGCCTCATCCAGCAATAATGCTGTTTTACTAGAATTGATTGACGCTGATGATACATTTTCATAGGAATAGGTGGCATTCAACAATCTTTCCCTGAGAGAACCTCCTACAGTTGCTTTCACTGCCTCTTCAACTTCTTCAAGCGATTTAAGAGCTGATTCAGCAGTAGCACCAATGTCTAAGATCTCGTTATCGTTTACATCAGACCAGATGGAGTCATAAGCTAACTTCGAAGATACGTTGATCGATCTCACAGACAGCTCAGCCAAAGGAGCAAGGTCTTTGACCCTCTCAGGGTTTATCCTCCTCTTACCCGTCGATATCAAAGGGTAGAAGAAGGCTACTGACAAGAGCAGAAGGAAGACGATTACTCCTAGAGTTGCTATCTTCCTAGCGTTGATTTGCTTCAACTTGAGCTTAAGCATACGCCATCTCCCTCGCACTTACGTACAACCATGCCAACCTAGATCCAGACTGCCCAGCTCCCTTTATTCCCACGAACTCTACGTTAGGAACACCCCATCTCCTTAAAACCGAACCTATCCTGGCTCTATGAAGCTGTAGCTCCTCAGAAAGTTCCTTTTTATGGATTTCGACGAAAGAAATCCCTTCCTCAGGATCCAGTATCAAGGAAGACCCGATCTCAGGTAATGACACCTCGCTTTTGTCGGAGGAGAAAGCTATTCCCACCCCGTTCTTAACCGCTCTCATGGCCTCAAAGAAACTTGATAGTCCCTCAGGTGTGTGAGCTATGTCTGTTACTAGGATCACAGGACTCCTTCTCCTCGCAAGCCTGAGAACTATCTTCTTCATCATATTCAGACTTACCTTTCCCCCAGGGCCAGGTCCCTTGCAGATATAGGCTATTGTGGCATAGGCTGCGTGTCCAGGATCTATGTGAGGGAGAACTAAGGGATCTCCACTGCCAGCAACGATTATGGTAATCCTATCGTCTAGGTTTAAGGCAAGGGTTGATAGGAAGGAGATGGCATAGATGCCAGCAGCCAGCTTCTCCTTATAATCCATAGAAGCTGAGGCATCGAGAATGAGTACAGATTCCAGGGATCTTTCAGCCCTTCTTTCCCTGAGGATGAACTTCTGCTTGCCATCTGAACCTATGGCTCTGCTTGACAATCTCCAATCTATGAACCTGAAATCATCTCCCGGTGCGTATTCCCTGTAATCTTCAGGTTCGACGCCTATTCCCCTAGATTTCACAGCTGTCTGCCCAACCAAGTAGGGCATTGCCCTCCTTCTAGCAGTCTCAATCAGTTTTCCAGCGATTGAACATAGGTTCTCAGAGTTCAACTCCATGTTATTGGTGCGTGTGCCTTTTTATCTTCACCTGTCTTATTCCAAGATGCCTCGGTTTTACGACGAAAGAGAGCTAGAAGGAGCCCTTGTGGTCGACAGCGAGGGGCTCATATATGGAAAAGTTTCGAAGATCTCGGTTGAAGAGGATGGCGTGAAGCTGCACGTACGGGTTGATGTGCTTGCCGAGGTGGAAGAGGTAGATGTTGAGAGGCTAAGGGAGCAGTTAAAGGGCAAGGTCCCAGAGGGGATTGAGGACGAAGAAATAGTATCTATAGCCAAGTCGTTTGGCCTAGAGCTTCCGAAGAAATTGGTGAAGAGAGAGCTTCAACATGAGAAAGGGGTTGTACCAGTCGAACAGATAGCATGCATAGCTGAAGGTGGCGACGTTAGGGTAGTCGTCCTTTCAACCCCAAGAGAGGCCAAGTACAGGGGAATAGAGGAGAGAAAGCCAGAGTATGCCGACTTGACCGGTATAAAGGGAAAGATCGTTATATCCCTCTCTGGAGAGGTTCTAGGGGAGGCAGTTGGTATCGTTGTCAGCACAGGGAAGCCAGGAATAAGAGTTAGGAGGCTGTCGGCAAAGAAAACCATTAACTGGTTGCGTTTATTGAGAGATTTAAAGAGAGAAAAGAGAGACGCCGCTCTTAGGTTGGAAGCAAAGCTAGACCCATATAAAAATCCAAAGATATCGCTAGAGAGGGCTGATGATATTGTTAATCTCCTTAGAGGTGAGGGAATTGATCCATGTTTGATTGAAAACTACGTGGAGGAACCAGAAGGACGCTCATATATTGATGTCTCTTGGGATGAGATTAAGAAGATAGGGGATGTGGTTTTACTAGGGAACTAAGCAGCATTAGCGAGAAACCGTAATCTTAAGAGAACTTGTGCAGAAGTTAGTTTGATGCTTTTTGTTTCTATCTATCGCTTGTATTAGCTTAAATTAGGTTCTCTTAGGCAATATCGTAACGTCCCCAACTTCTACTCCATAAGGTTGCTTTAGAACAAAGACAATGGCTTCCGCTACATCCTCCGGTTCAAGGATTCCTGGTCTAAGGCGTCCTACGCTTTCCAACAGCTTCGTTCTAACTGCACCAGGATATATTCCAGTTACCTTAACGCCCGTACCCCTCAACTCTGCTCTTAATCCTTCTGTAAGAACTCTTAATGCGTGTTTTGAGGCACAATAAGGCACCCATCCAGGTTCAACTACCATTCCCAGCATTGAAACCATGTTTATTATGTGGCCAGTTCCCCGAGCCAGCATTCTTGGTAGAACTTTCATCGTTAAGTAATAGGCACCGAAGAAATTGACGTTCATCATTTCAACAACCTTTTCTAGGGAGATTCTCATGAGTTCACCGTAGTATGCCATTCCTGCGTTATTTACGAGAAAGTCGATGTTAGGAAAGTGAGTCATCGTATCTTTGTAGAACCTGTCAACGTCCTCTTGCTTGGAAATGTCCCCTACAGTATAATAGGCTTTAACACCAAACTTTTTCACCTCGTTTGAGGTTTCGATGAGTTCACTTTCTGTTCTTGCAAGCAGGGAAAGGTTCGCTCCCTCTTTAGCCAACTTTAGGGCTATTGCCTTACCAATTCCTCTTCCAGCTCCTGTTATCATACCATACGATCCTTTCAGTTGCATACCGCATCAACTTGGATGGCAAACTATATAGCAGTTTCCATTGCTTGGACTATAGATGTGAGACCAATGGAGGTCAGGGAGATAGAAGAAACTGCTTCAAAAATAATCTCTTCCCTGAACAAGGCCATAATAGGGTACGAAAAAGAGCTTAAGCTCATTCTAGTTGCTTTACTATCGAATGGACATGTGCTTCTTGAAGGCGTTCCTGGGATAGCTAAAACGACAGCAGTGAAAGGACTAGCAAGGCTCATAGGTCTTGACGCAGTCAATGAGATTGAGATAGACAGGATTCCTTATAGGGGTTTGAGCAGAGTCCAGTGCACTCCGGACCTCATGCCCTCTGACATAACGGGAAGCCTTATCTACAATCCAAAGGATCTAAAATTTGAGCCAAGGTTCGGGCCTATTTTCAGCTACATCCTGCTAGCAGACGAGATAAACAGGGCAATACCTAGAACCCAATCAGCTCTTCTACAGGCAATGCAAGAGAGAGAGGTAACTATAGGAGATAGGACTTACAGGTTGGAGTACAGGGACAAGGGAAAGTTCTTCTTTGTACTTGCTACACAAAATCCCGTCGAGTATGAAGGAACTTATCCGCTTCCAGAGGCCCAGCTTGACAGATTTCTGATGAGAATCGTGATGGAATACCCAGAAACTTTAGAGGAAGAGAAACAGATACTCAGACTCCATATGGCTAGGCTAAGGGAGCCAATAGAGGAGCTAGATAAAGTCATAGATCCAGATTGGATCATAGCTGCACAAGAATCCATAGCTTTAAACGTAAAGGTTCCAGAATCCACGCTAGAATACATAACGCGAGGAATCAGATATACTAGGCCAGAGATGTTTGAGCCCTTAAGGGACCTATTGCTCTTAGGAGCAAGTCCAAGGGCTGGGATCTATCTAATGAGAGCTGCTAAGGTTCATGCCGCCCTAAGAGGTAGCGAGGAAGTTCTACCAGAAGACGTAGATGCAGTTGCGTCAGCAGTTCTGAATCATAGGTTAATTCCGAATCCTGAGAAACTAGTCGAACTTAGAATGAGCGGAGAAACATTTACATCCTCTTATAGAATAGCGAGAGAAGCGATAGAGTTTGCTTTAAGGACGGCTAGAAAGGAGCTGTAAGATCCTTCAATCTCTGTAGCAATACAACCAATTATTTAGATCAAACAAGAGGAACGATAGCATAGCAAGAGAACTCTCCCTAGGAGTTTACTGAACCATGAGGCTAATTGTTATCACGACAAGCACAAAGGATGTTATTAGGGTATACTTGTAGTTCTTAGCAAGAATGAAGTAGGCAACAGAGAAAACAGCCCTTAGATAGGGCGTGAACATAAGAATTGCAATGCCAAGGGACATTAGGTTGACATAACTTGGGCTCCTTATGGCAGAACTTATCGTTCTTAAGGTGTACGTGAAGAAATTCTCCTCTTGTACACTTAATTTCTGATCCAGACTTATGCTTAAGCTATTACCAGCAGATATATAGAGCATGAGGCCAACTATCTCTAAAAAAAGCGCAAGCATTACACATATTAAGAGAGAATATCCTATGATCGACTCCAGAGCAACATTGTTGCTACGCAATTGATACCACCCCTTTGTAAATCATCTGTACAATGAGATACGCTAGTACTATTGTGAAAAGCAAGCGAACAGTCTTGTTTGACAATTTATTGAGAACGCGCGTTCCCATTAATGATCCAATTGTAGTTCCAATAGCCATGGGAGCGGCCAAGGTCAGATTGATGAAACCCGATGCTATGAATACGCTTGATCCAGCCAAAGCCGTCATGCCTATTATGAAATTGCTAGTGGAACTGGAGACCTTGGAAGGCATTTTGAGTATCAACTCGTGTATTGCAACCTTAAATGCCCCTGCTCCAATGCCAAGCATGCCTGCCGCTAAGCCAGCAATGACCATCCCCAAACCTCCCCACAAAGCGTTGGTCATCTTGTATCGCACCTCTCTATCGATGGCCTCGTCAAAATAGGATCCTTCCAGCTCAAGCCATTGAGAGATTCCGTCCTGAGCGACATTTTCTTGGATTTCCTTCCCTATCTCACGCCTAATTCCATAGAAAGAGGATGATAGAAAAGCTGCAAAGAAAAAGTACAGGTACTTGCTGGGAGCTAGAAGCGCAATATAGGCTCCGATAATTGCGCCTGTAATTGTGAAAATTTCCAAATACATTGCAGCTTTTATGTTTGTAAGCCTTTCTCTAACGTAGGCGGAAGCTGATCCACTAGAAGTCGCTATGATTGTGATCATGCTGTTTGCTATTGCATATTTTACAGGAATTCCGGTGGCTACAAGAAAAGGCACCATAATTGAGCCTCCACCAAGTCCTGTAATTGCACCTAAGAATCCTGCAAACGAGGAAGCTAGCAGTATGGTTAATATGTTAGTCATACACGGCAGCACTCCTCAAGTTTACTAAAAACTATCACTTGTTGACCATATTTAGATTCTTTAAATGTGGACTAAACAGCATGTCAGATAATCGCTGAGCAGAGCCCCTATACCTTATCTCATTGGTTACGATTAACCTATTCATAGACCCCTTGGTTTTCTTTGAGACCACCCGTCAAGATAATATAATACCTGATGAGTGCTTCCCGAGGTGCTTGAATGGTAACAGCGCAGTTTCTAGTGTTTATAGTTGCCATATTCATAGGCATCATCGCCGCCATGGTGGGAATAGGTGGAGGAGCTCTAATGGTTCCTGTAATGATCCTTCTTCTTGGCGTGGAACCACATCAGGCCGTAGGAACAAGCCTTCATGTAATCATTCTGACTGCAACGTCGTCAACAATAGCTTACTACATTCAGAGAAGGATTGATTTCAAAGTTGGGGTATTAATGCCCCTAGTAACTATACCAGGATCAGTTCTTGGAGCCTATACGACGAAATTCATCTCTCCTAAGGGAATCGTTGGGGTCTTTGGAGCGTTTCTAATATTAATAGCATTGAAAATGCTAACTTCACGGGAAAGAAGAAAAAGCGAAAATGAAGAGGGAAGTGCACTTAGTGAAGACCTCAATAAGGGTGGAGAATCCACAAGAACTCTGATAGATAGAGACGGAAAGGTCTTCACATACAGGCCAAAACTTAAGGTGGGATTGCTGCTTGGTTTCTCGGCGGGCTTTGCCTCTGGATTTCTAGGAATAGGTGGAGGAGCTCTAATGGTTCCTATTTTGAACTTGGTCGTAGGGTTGCCAATTCACTTAGCCGTTGCTACTTCGATGTTCATCATGGTCTTCTCTGCCTCCTTTGGAGCGACAACCCACTTCCTCATGGGAAACTTGGTCCCAGAATACGTGGTTCTGTTAGGTGCAGGAGTCATATTGGGAGCGCAGATAGGTGCTAGGACAGCCAAGAGATTAAAAGCATCAAAACTCAGGAAAGCCTTCGCTGTTGTTCTAATATTCACTGGGTTGAGGATGTTGCTGAAGGCCTTGGGCTAATTATTCAAGCTAATCTCTCCTTTTATTTTGCTGAGGCACCTTCCTTTGCTTCCACCCAAGATGCTTCTGTCTTACTATCTAAAAGCCATGAAGTCGATCTTAGTAATAGTTCAATTTTTAGGAATAGTTTTTCTTTACTTCTTGCTGGACAAGCAATATAGGTGCTGAAAGGGTTTTCCAGATAGTTCAACTTCAGGAACCTCCAAAAAACCTTGCAGAGTGGATGATGTTCTTGTCCACTGTTATATTTGGAGATGCATCGCTCTCTAGAACGTTAAGAAAGGCAAATATCGAGAAGGCGAGAGTTCTTTTAATTACTATAGATGACGTAATTAACTCAATAATAGCTGAGAAAGCCAAGGAGTTAAATCCCAAGATAAGGGTCGTGGCCGGGGTTTTCAGAGATGAACCAGCCAACATGCTAAAATCCAGCGCAGATGTTGATGTAGCCATTAGCACAACCTTAGCAACCACCCAGCTCTTCCTAGCTGGAGTTCTTTACGACGTGTTCCTGTCTGCCCCGCCTATAGCTCCTGTGAAGGTAGAAAAAAGCTCAGGCATAGAGTGCAAAAAAAAGAACTGGAAGATCGGGGGATCTCTGTTCTTGCCATACTTACCGGAAAAGGGTGGGTCGTACCAGACAAAGATCGCATAATAGAGCGGAATGGTGTTGTTTTAATTCAGATTTGGTGTATAAGTTTTACAGTACACAACGAGCAAGATCTTCATTCATTTGTTATCATCCTACAGGTATTGGAGGCAGAAACCTGAACTCAAAAGGATTGATGTAGAATTTGGGAGTCCAAGGAGTGAGGGAAGAATAGACGATTATTGATCCTGTTGCTACTGAGAGAATAAGACAAGCTACCATGGCCCTTTTTACGCTCAGTTCGTATACAAGCCTGAATGTTTTGTAGAATAGGTAGGTCTCCCAGACTAGGAAGATGAGGCTAATTACTATAACATCCCACTGGTTGAACTTGTAAATTGTCTGAAGCTCTTGAGTTACTTTTGTAGCAAGATAAGCCAAATACCTTGTAGATTTTGCCTCAGCCAAATCAAAATCTATTACGACCTCCGGTGGGAGTCTTAAGAGATGTACGACATATATTGTTATGATCCTTAAACATTCTGGAACTAGAGTGGTTGAAAAAGCTGTAACTGCTGAAGAGAAGTAGGCTTTTCCCTTTAATCCCTCACCTAATATTTTCATAATCAAGATTCTAGCTAATATCAAGACGATTAATACCCCAGGAACTAGTAGAAGGGATTTCATCACCACCATGTTTAGGGCCCTATCTTCTATGAGCCAGATATCAGCTGAAGTAATCCAGTAGGGGATGTTCATGTAATTGTACCTAATTTTGGCAGAAACCTCATAGTTTCCAATTACTATCAAGAAAGATTGAACTAGCCAAAGTAGAAAGAAGACCTCAAGCTTAGATGCCCTAGAAATCTTTAAAAACACTTTTTCTGAACCTAAGCTGGCTCTAAAGAATTCTATAATAGAGTATAGAGCCTTTCTACCTAGAATGGGTCTTTTCCTTTTCTCCATCTTTTTTTCATCGGTGTTAAAAGATTTTGCCTTTTAACAATAATGTCCACAATGCGAGATGGTGTAATCTTTGAAGGATCCCAACTTCCGAGGAAGCAATTGTTCTCTCAATGAACAATGGCAGAAGGCTGTGTAACCGTACTTCGCTGCAATAAGGGATGGTCTCTTCTACATTCATGTTTTACCTCTTTTTCTTTCGTAGTCCAGCCCAATCCCTGAACTTAAAGTGAAGTTTCGTTCCAACTGAGAGAAAAAACATAGTGAATAAAAGTAAGGAAATTACATCTAAAACGAGTCCAAAACTAGTTTTACCCTCTGACGCATGCCTTAACAAATCGTTTGCATAGGTAAGTGGTATCGGTTCAAGACCGCATCTATGTGAATGCATCTTATGGCACATCACATTCGGTAGTGTGTAACAATGTTACATTACTAGCTAATAACGACAAACAAAATGTATAATCTCCATAATAAAAAAGGAGAAGAATGGGATAAATGAGTTGTTCCATGTCACGCTATATATCTTATAGGCTGACTTTCATTGCTCTTCTTTTTGTTGCTAGGATTTCCATATGACGCAGGAGCCTTTATTCTTCTCTCGAACTCCTCGGCCATCTTCCTATAACTCTCAAGCTCTCCAACGAGGCTTGGACCTACTTTCTTCATGGCCTCTTCAAAGTGCTTCATACTTATCTTTAGCTCTTTTGCGTGTTTCTTAGCCTCTTCAGGATCTGGGTATCTTGAAATTAGTTCTTGTATTGCTAATATCGCTGCTGTATTGCACAGAGCCTCTAGATCTGCTCCTGTGTATCCCTCAGTAAGCTCTGCAAGTTTGTCAAGATTAACATCATCTGCAAGAGGTTTGTTCCTGGTATGAACTTTTAAGATCTCCTTTCTCGTCTGTAAGTCTGGTGGAGATACGTATATCAGCCTATCAAATCTTCCTGGCCTTAAAAGTGCTGGATCAAGTAGATCTGGCCTATTTGTTGCAGCTATCACAACCACATTCCTGAGCTCCTCCAAGCCATCAATCTCAGTCAAAAGCTGACTTATTATCCTCTCTGTTACCCTAGAGTCTCCTATTCCTGATCCTCTCATGGGGGCAATGGCGTCTATCTCGTCAAAGAATATTATGCATGGAGCTGCCTGCCTAGCCTTCCTGAAGATCTCCCTGATAGCTCTCTCGCTCTCACCAACCCATTTGCTTAAGATCTCTGGGCCCTTAACGCTTATGAAGTTCGACTCGCTTTCATTTGCCACAGCCTTAGCCAAAAGAGTCTTACCACATCCAGGAGGTCCATACAAAAGTATCCCTTTTGGAGCTTTTGCTCCGCTCTTCTCGAAGAGCTCTGGGTATTTTAGAGGCCATTCTATGGCCATCCTTAATTCTTCCTTAACCTTCTCAAGACCGCCTATGTCAGTCCATCTCACGTTTGGAACCTGTATTACTACTTCTCTGAGGGCGCTCGGCGTTATGTCCTTCAGAGCCGTCAGAAAGTCGTCCATCGTAACAACAAGTTTGTCTAAGACTTCTGCGGGAATTTCTTCCTGCTCTATGTCTATCTTTACTTCAGCGAAAACTCTCCTGAGGGCTCTCATCGCGGCCTCTTTTGCGAGAGCAGCGAGATCAGCGCCTACAAATCCATGAGTTAGGTCAGCAAGCTTCTCAAGATCAACGTCATCTGCGAGGGGCATTCCTCTTGTGTGGATCTGCAGTATTTCTAGCCTTGCATTTCTGTCGGGAACCCCTATCTCAATCTCCCTGTCAAACCTTCCTGGTCTCCTTAGAGCTGGATCCAGTGCGTTAGGTCTGTTAGTCGCTCCTATGACTATTACCTTACCTCTGGCCTCAAGACCGTCCATTAGTGTAAGAAGCTGGGATACTATCCTTCTCTCTACTTCTCCAGTTACCTCCTCCCTCTTTGGTGCAATTGCATCAATTTCATCTATGAATATGATGCTAGGAGCGTTGTCCTCGGCTTCTTTGAAGATCTTCCTTAAGTTCTCCTCGCTCTGCCCATACCACTTGCTCATTATCTCTGGACCGCTTATGCTGATGAAGTGTGCATTGCTCTCATTTGCCACAGCCTTAGCCAAAAGAGTCTTACCACATCCAGGAGGTCCGTATAGGAGAATGCCCTTTGGAGGCTCTATTCCAAGCCTATGGAAAAGCTCTGGATGCCTAAGAGGAAGCTCAACCATCTCCCTTATCTTTTGAATGGCCTCATCTAGGCCTCCAATATCCTCATAGGTTACTCTTGGGATCTTCCTGACAACTTCTGGAGCTGGGGTCTTGCTAACCACAATTTCTGTCTGAGGAGTAATGATAACAGCATCTGCAGCGGGTTGAATGGATGTAACAACGAAATCAACCCTAGTTCCCATTATGCTAATCGGAATGCTGTTTCCTCTTGCGAGAGCCATGCCCTCCAACATTCTTGACAGATAACTCTCAATTCCAACTATTCTGAGGGCCTCGGTAGGTGCAAAAACTATTTTCTTAGCAGGTTTAGCCTCAACTTTCCTTATCTTAACGAAATCATCTATTCCAACGCCGGCGTTCCTTCGGGTATACCCATCTATCCTGATAACTCCTCTACCGTAGTCCTCAGGATATGCTGGCCAGACTATTGCTACAGCCCTGTTCTTCCCAATAATCTCAATTACATCGCCAGAACTCAGCCCAAGTTCTTCCATGGCTTTCCTATCTACTCTGGCGATGGCTCTTCCTACGTCTCTTGGATGAGCCTCAGCGACCTTTAGGGTTACATACCTCCTTTCCTCATTCATTTCCGATCACCTAATTTAGATTCCTTCCAAAATAAATACGATTCAAAAAAAGAAGGGAGGTCTTACTCTACGTTGATCTTAGTCCCAGAGGGCCTGACTTCCCTTTTTGCCTTGAATGTGACCTCTAACACGCCGTTATTGTACTTGGCCTTAGCGCTTTTCACATCTACTTCAATTGGAAGGTCGACGCTAGCCCTATACTTCCTGTCGCCCCTCTCTGCCCTTATTTCTACTCTTTTCTCCGTTGCTCTGAGGTCTATGTCCTTCTTTTCTACGCCGGGCATTTCAGTAATTACTCTAACCTCGTTGGTTTTGTCGTCCACCATCACGTCAACGAAGGGAGTTCTAAAGCCCTCGATTTCCTGCACTGGAGGCACATTGCCGAAAGTCCTGACTACCGGCTTTCCCTCTGGTCCCATGGTTATTGAAAATCCATATACGTATGGTCCAAAGGTCTTTCCAGTCTTTATTGAAGCAAATTCTTTGTCTAACATTCTCTCCATTCTTCTAAATTCCTCTTCTATTTCATCAAATATCTTCCTGATCCATCTGTCCCAGTACATCCCAATCACCCCCTTCTACTTTCTACTCGAATAATTAACCAAACATTACATATATAAAATTTTTCCCTAAATTTTAAGATAACACGCTAAGATGATTTTCTTGAAATCTTGTTAGTTTTCTTACGTTCAAAGCTAGGTAATACCACCCGTCGTTTCTTTTATAGTCCTCAAAACTTCTCTTTTTAGCCATAACAGATAGGACTGGGACTCTTCGAGCAACTTTATGCCCCTATCTATCTTGGCCAAGAGGTCAGCAGATCTTCTTACTTTTTCCTCAAATGAATTACATCGCTTTATTCTTGTTAGTTCTGTTCTTCCCTCCGTTAGAATTTGAATTACATCTCTATCAAAGGAAGGCTTGACTTGTGAGGTAAGATTGGATGCAGAAATCCTATGAATGCTATCACCAAAACAAAGGGAGAGAAATATGTTCTTCTTCAAGCGATAGTACCTCCTGGGAAGAGCATTTATATCACTTATAATTTCATAACTTTCAACGAATCCCTCATCTTCTAGTTTTTTCAGATGCTTGAGAATGGCGGTCTGAGAAACCATATCCCTTAACTCCTTCTGAAGCTCGAACAAGTATCTTGGCTGTTCAGAGATAAGCTCAATGAGC
>QMVZ01000035.1 GCA_003661365.1 Thermoproteota archaeon
AAAAGAAGGATGGTAAGGTATCTGCAGCAGCTAGGATGAAGATCTCCTTTCCTTTCATAAGGCTCTCTGGTATATCTTCGCAAAGTGCGATTAGGACATCAGCCTTTTGTGGATTCCACTCAACAAGTCCTGTGTAGTTTCCAGCTAAGTTCATGGCCTTCTTTATGAATTTGTAGTTATCCTCAATCCAGGAAGCACTAAAATTCCTGTAGAGGAATGCCATGCATAAGACCTTAATTCTCTCGATTCTCTCGCTATACTCCAAGCCTTCGTTAAGTTCTGGATCGACTCGCCTTAGAACATCAAGGAGGGAGATAAAGCCATCAATTACCTCGCTAATGTTTCTTGGAACCTCATTGTCCACGACTGCGACTCCATGCACCTCTGGATGAAGCCACTCTACTATTCTGCATGGCACGTAAGTTGATCTATACGGCTGGGAGGACATTTCCCTTGCTATTTCTTCGACCAAATTTTGGTTGTCCTCAAGAAGATCAGGGAAAGACGTGTTTGCCTCTGAAATCATAGAATCGTACGGGTTTACCTCTAATGCCGGCTCAGGGGGTTTGGGTGTAGGTGTAACTGTGGGAGTAAGGGTAGGTTCAGGTAGCCTAGAAGGCGGAGGAACTGTAACCGTGCCCTCCTCCTTTTCTCCAAGCATTTTAATGCCTGTCAAGAATCCTATAAGCGAAATGATAATAAAGACAGTGGCTAGAAGGGTTTTAGAGGTTTTCCTCATCCAAGGTATTGAGATAAAACGCTCTTTTAAATTAGAATCCTGAAAGCTTTGCAAGCGTTGAAATAGCTGTGCTTTTTCACCTATTTACTACAATAGTTTTTTCTGATCCACAATAATAAATTGTTGAGCTGTGCAACGTTACTGAGGTCATGGGATATGCCAGATAGAAGGGGAAAAAGCGTCAAAATAGAGAATTTAACTTGGGTTGAGGCTGAGGAGGTTCTCAAGGAGTATGACGTCGTTCTTATTCCTCTGGGGGCCAGGACGAAGGAGCACGGTCCCCACATGCCCCTTAACACGGATTGGATCCTTGCCGAGTACTTGGCTGAGAGGGTAGCTGCCGAAGTACCCGTCGTTCTTATGCCTACGATCCAATACGGCTACTACCCCTCATTTCTCGAGTATCCCGGATCTGTGTCCCTTAAGCTCGAGACCTTCAAGGAGATGTTGAAGGACATCTGCATATCCATGAGCCGATATGGAGTAAAGAAGTTCTACGTGCTAAACACAGGAGTTTCCACGATTAAGGGACTTAAGCTGGCTGCTGAGGAGCTAAGGGCGCTGGGAATAGAGATGAGGTATACCGACATATTGAGGGCTTGCAGCGAGGTCGAGGAGGAGATCTCAGAGCAGGAAGGTGGAACCCATGCAGATGAGATTGAAACATCGATGATGCTTTACATAAGGCCAGAGGTTGTCGACATGAGCAAAGCTGTTAAGGAATACCATCCAAGGGGAGGACATGGCCTAACGAGGGATCCTAACAAGCTGGATGCTGGAGCTTACTCCCCATCTGGTGTATTTGGCGATGCCACTCTCGCTTCTGTTGAAAAGGGGAAGCTCGTTGTTGAAGCTTTGATTAGGAGTATAGTTGATGAGCTGGGATTGTTCATGAAAGAATAAGGTCCATTTTGTTCATTAACTAGACTAGATAATAAGCCTATTAGTCAAAAGGGGGTTTAAATGGCTGAGATCTATGTCGAGCCCTTCCGTCCTGGTCAAGAGATGTTAGTAGCTCAGATCCACAACGCTAGCTTCGACGAATGGGCCAGAAAACTAGGCGAGGCATACGCATATCGCAAAGTTATGCCTCAAGAAGTGCTTGATTGGAGCCAGAAACCCAGCAATACCATTTGGCTGGCCTACTTAAACGGTGTCCCAGCAGGATACATTCACTGTCGAGTCGAGGAAATTCGGGGTAGGCGTAAATTCCTCCATCTCCTCTATGAGCTTACAGACCGGGACATGGGCCAAAGCAAGATAGCAGTTGTGCCGAGATACAGGGGAAGGGGAGTTGGTAAGGCTCTCTTGCGTACCACCTTGGAGTACTTCAAAGATCGGGGTGTTGAAATAGCCACAGCCTACGCTTATGATGACAATGAAGCTGCCTCGGCTTTGTTGTCAAGCCTGGGGTTCAGACATGAAGAAATCTTTTACTATGAGGATTATTCCCAGCAAGAGCCCTTCGCATTTGATAGCATCTATGCTGAGCTAGATTTGAGTAAACCCTTGAAGGACGTCAGGTTAAACCCTGATGTCAAGGTCAGAACACCCCGTGAAGAGGACCTTGATGCCTTGATTAGAATTTTTGGTGAATGTTCTCCTTGGGTTTATGGACCAAAACCTTCGGCCAAAGAAGTCCTTTCTTGGTTGCACAATTCCCGGGCCAAGGTTACTCTAGTGGCCGAGTACAGAGGAGAAACGGTGGGTGCAATGGAGTTCTTCAAGGACGGTAGGATCGGCATTCCTGGAGTTCTCCCTGAACATCGGAGGAAGGGGATTGGCACAACCCTTTTCTATCATCTGTTAAAAGAGATGCAAAGGCATGGCCTTGTTAAAGCCGTTGTCGACACCGGGATCATTCTACGGGATGCCATTAGGATGTATCATCGTCTGGGCTTTCACATAGCCAGGAGGCGATGGGCTTGGATAAAATTGATGTGATGATCTCTCCCGTGCATTAGCCAAAAAGCATAAGCTCCCAGCTGTTATTCCAAAAAATGTTTTTCCATGAGAATAACGATTTATTCTCTCCTGCTGAAATAGACCACTGAGGACGCGAAATATGGATCACTTTTTCTTTTTGTAACAACCACCCAGAAGGAATGATAATGGGCGAAAAGGCGCAAAAGGGGACTTCGATCCTAAGCCTTAGCATGTTTGTACTCGTCCTAACACACTTCTTGACCCACTGCACCCAGAGGATTCACTCTGTCCTTTTCCCAATTTGGAGAAAACCCGAGGAACTCAACCTAACATTAAAGCAGATGGGGGTCATAGCCTCTTTACCATCCCTCCTTTCAACATTGCTTTCCATCCCAGTGGGCCTCCTATCGGACAAGATAGGGGCTAAGAAGATGATGCTCATGAGCATGAGCGTCTTGGCAACGGCAGTCGCGCTTGCAAGCCAGGCAAACAGCGCAGCAATGATTATAGTGGCAGTAAGCCTCATATCTCTCAACTCAACAATCTATCATCCCCCTTCTTACAGCCTTAACAGCAAGCTCTTCCCTCCTGAGGATATCCCAAAGGCAATGGGGATCCACGCGGTTGGAGGCACCCTGGGCATGTCCATAGGTCCCATAAGCGTTGGCATATTGATGGGAACTCTGGCCTTCGGATGGAGACAAGTCTATCTCTTCTGGTTGATACCTATCGTTCTGGGGATAATTTCGGTTATCCTCCTTAAGGAGGAGTATTTGAGGGAAAGATCAACTGAAGAGAGAGTTGAAGAGAAGGAATCGGGAGTCAAAGAGGGAGCACGCCTTCTCTCTTTGAGTTTAATCATCTTCCTAGCATTTATAGGAATAAGGTGGCTCGGTCAGGGGCTGATAAGCACTTTCATGTCGATTTACCTCGTAGACGCCCTTAAGCTAAGTGAGAACCTAGCCGCGATAGTGATAGGATCAGTTCCTCTGATGGGGATCTTCGCCACTCCTCTTGGCGGATTTCTGGCAGCTAAATTCGGCGAGAAGAGGTGGATATTGACAGCTTACGCAACTGCCTACACATTCTTCAGCTTGGCAGTGCTCGTCCCCCATTCTCTGATCTTCGTTGCCTTTTACCTTGCGTATGGGTTCTTCAACATAGCTGGAATGCCAGCAAACTCAGCCTTGATCGCCAAGCTCTCCTCAGCTGAGCGCAGGGGTTTGAGCTATTCCCTGTTTTTCCTCTCAGGAAACCTCTTAGGATCCTTTTCACCGATCTTGGCAGCTTACCTAGCCGAATCCTTCGGACTTTACGGCAACTTCGTAATAGGGCTTGTCGTCCTGTTTTCAAGCTTGTTGTTGTTCAAATTCGGGGTGAAAGTGGATTAAAGGTTTAGCTGGAATGGAAAGGTCGTGGCAATAAAGGACTCTTCTAGGAAGGAGGTGGTTTCTAGTATTGCCACTATACAACCCTTACAGATTTGATTAGGGTAAACTTGGGCTGTACTCTTCTGTTGTAAAAAACTCAAAAATGGACCCTGATACATGTACTATTTTGTAAAAATCCCAAGATTTCTTGGTGAAATCCTATAAGGAGAACGTCTGACTTCCAATAGATGATGAAAGCAAAGGTTCACGTGACGGACGTCATAGAGAGGATGAGGTCAGACCTTCTCTTACCGCTAATCAGGATCCAGACCACTATGCTTAAGGCAATACACGATTTCATGGTATCTAGAGGGTTTCTTCAGCTAATGCCCGTTATAACCTCTAAATTCACCGATCCTCTGGCCCCAGATCCAGGAAGCGGGGTTGTCGCAATTCCAAAGATAAGGTACTATGACCAGGAGCTTGTCCTGACGCAAAGCATGCTGCTTCACAAGCAGCTTGCACTGCTAACCGGAGCGGATAAGATCTACATAATGTCCCCGAACGTTAGGCTTGAGAACGAGAAGAAGCGTTCAACTGGAAAGCACCTATTTGAATTCACTCAGATGGACTTCGAAGTTGCATACGGAACGATGAAGCAGATAATGTCCTTAGTTGAGGATTTGGTTATAGAGACCATTAAGGCAGTGAGAGCTGAGAGGAAGGAGGACTTAGAATCATTTGGAAGGGAGCTGAGAATCCCTGAAAAACCATTCAAAGTCTACACAACACACGAGATGGAGGAAAGGTATGGGAAGGAATGGGAGCTGCCAGCTTCTAGGGAGCACGATGATCCGTTCTGGGTGATAGACCACGACAGGGAGTTCTACGATAGGGAAGATCCCGAGAGACCAGGTCACTTCAGGAACTACGATTTGATATACCCAGAGGGCTTCGGGGAGGGGCTATCTGGAGGTGAGAGGGAGTGGGAGTACGATAGGATCTTGAGGAGGATAAAAGAGGACGGCCTTTCCCCAGAGAGCTATAGGGACTTCCTTGAGATAGCAAAGCGTGGGTTGCTGAAGCCTAGCGCCGGAGCTGGCCTTGGAGTTGAGAGGTTTCTGAGGTTTCTGGTAGGAGCCAAACACATCAAAGACGTTCAGGTGTTTCCAAGGGTTCCCGGAGAGGATGTACTTATCTAAGCCAGTTATAACGGGAAAGAAAGGATTCTAATCCCCCCTCATCTCCTTTTTCATCTATTCCGAGGTGTTTTTTGAGATGATTAACGTCATAGTGCGAAATCGCTGGAAACTTAAACGAAAACCTTCTCTTAAGCTCGAACTCACATGAGCACATCCTCTCAACGGCATCTTTAACTATGGGAATTACTTTCTCGCTGTGTTTTACGCACCTATGGTAATTTATCGGGTCGTCAATGAAGATACTCAGGAAGAGTGCAAAACCGATAATTATGATAGAAATTAAGACGAACTCACCTACGGCATAGGGTAAATCCTCTCTGAACCAAAGGAAAATTCCAAGAAGAACTATGGAATACAAAAGCCCGAAGAATAATATCCCATATCTTATGGCGTGATCCTTGAACTCCGATTTTATGTTCGTTATCCCAAATATCCCGACCTTCCCATCCTTCTCCCAAAAAAACGAGGATGTCCGAACACCAATTTTCTTCAGCACATACAAACATCAACTTCTTGTGCAAAGCTTTGATCCAGACTCTCAAGCCCAATTCTTTCATTCTCGTTGAGATCCTGCCAACTAGTGGGCGTAGTTCTATGTTAGGACAGACGGAGGCGTACTTTACGCGACAATGATCAAAAAGCTTCTCTTCCACACAAAATAGGCGTGGCGGATATTTTGGAAGCAGATCACCTAAGAAACCCAAGAACTTCTTCTGCAAAAAGCTTGAGAACCAATCAGTTTCCGGGAAAGATTGCTTCCCGAAAACCAATAAAACACCTCCAATTCATGGTAAATAAGCGAGTTCAGGTTATTAAGTTGAGTTTCAAATTGAGGAGAAAAGCGATTATAGAAAGACAGTAAGCAGGACTATTGTATAAGATGATCCGTGTCTTTGGATATCCAATAATAAAGACATTTCAATCCAGGCACGGACTGTTCGCCTATTTCTTCAGGTACAAAGGGCACATAATCAGGGTAGATGATAGGAAGGGGTATCTAAGGTTTATCCACAGGACAGTGTTCCCTGTTGGAAAGAGGGACGAAACTTCTCCGCCAGAGGATGCAGAAAAGGTGCTTGACGAGTTCTGGGATAACTTGACAAGGTTTGCCCTTACCGTGACTCCGATGAACTATGCAGGGGCCTTACAGTATTTATAATCCCCTGAGTGGTAGTAAACCGTTTGACCAGCGGACTGGACAAATAGGTCCTCGTTTCATGATCGAATTGGAACGGCTAGAAACATCAATTGTTTAGTGATAAGCATAGAACTTTACGTTTTTGGCCCAGTAAATTGAGGAAGTAATGGAAAAAGTTTTGAAAATTTTGGCAGCGAACGAACAGGATCAACTCAGAGGTGTTCCTTGGCTTCGACTGTAGTACTTTTCTTCCATCTTTGTGTGAGCTTGAAGGTACGTTGATATTGGAAATCCAAAAGACGAATTAGAAGAGTACTAGAGCAATTATGAGCGTTTAGATGTATTATTATCGTTCCAAAACGATTTTCCATTCTGTTCCAGCTTGTTCCACGAAAAATATAAATATAATCGATTGATTAAATCGACTGATTGGTCAATGAATGTGTACCAACTGTCCCTCACCAAGGACTTCAGTAAGCTCTTCGCTAGAGCTATAGAGGAAGCATTCCAGACCATATTCAGAAATGGAGTCTATGAGGAGATACTGGATTCAATGACCGAAATTCTTGGCGTATCTTACAGAGATCTTATAGAGGATCCAAGTTTGTTGCACGACGCACTCCAACTCATGTTCGGAGATGGGGCCATGGTGATCGAGAGCGCCATACTGTTGAGGCTCTCCAGGATGCTGGGCGTAGAGATAGATGCCTCAGAAGGATTTACGGACGCTGTACTTGACGCAAAGCTGAAATACGAGTTCGAGCTGACAGATGAGGACTTCGACATAATGTCGAGCAGGGTCCTTCTCTGAACTTTCATTTTTGTTTTTACTTCTATCTCTATTTCTGTTGTCTTACCTTAATCTCAACCCTGTTTACCGCTCTTTTTTGTTTTCTACTTGGAGAGTTGCTCCTTATTTCCTCTTTTCCCTTCAATTCTCCTCTTTGCCAGCCCGTAAACATCCTATCATCCTCCATGACCTCCTAATTTGAGCTGAGCAAATGGCTCTCGTACTACTCTTTGATGTAATCGTTTACCGCAACGGCTTTGATGCCTGATTCCTTCGATTTCTCCATAAGTTCCCTATCTTCAGTTACTAAGGTTAGACCATCCTTTCTGGCTATATGCAGATAGGATGCATCGTAAAACGTCAGCTTGAGTTTTAAAGCGAGCCTCATGATCTCTTTAAAGTCTTCATCCGACTGTATTCCCTTAATTTCCATCATCTTTAGTAGCTTAGCTATGTACCCAGCTTTGTTTATGGTCTCGTCCAAGCTCATTGAGGTTATGGTGTGTTCCTTCCAAACAACGTTTCCCAGTTCGTAGCGGGCCAAGTCTAATGTGTAAACGTCTTTAAGGTAATTTACTGCTCTCTTTCCAAGCCTCCTAAGGATTATTGCTATTGCGCTTGAATCTAGCAGGTACACTTACCTTGACCCCCTGTACTCCTTAATGAGACGGATTATCTCCTGCTCCGGTATCTTGGAGAATAGCTTACTAAGCTCCTCAGCAGCTTTGGCAGCCTCTTCTAGCTCCCTTCTCTTAACCTCATCCTCAAGAGCTCTTCTAACGACATCACTGACCTTTATCCCGTGTTTGTCTATCTTTTCCTTAAGCTCCTTTGGGATCCTGACGCTTATGGTGACGCTGCTCATGGGTATCACGCTTTTATTCGTACCGATATATATTATGAATTTTGTATATACAAAAATGTATTACATATGTGGAATCGATTAAGAGACGCCCGCAAAGGATATCTAATCACTGAGCTAGGTCTTTTGCGTTAAAGTTCTTGGCATAGCTTTGCTCAATAGGCGTGCAGCATGATTTGAGGTCTTCCTGAAATAAAGGCAGTAATGATCACGAAACGAAAGGGGGAAAGTCTTTTGCATTGATTCCACGACGAAGAAGTTGAGAATGAAAAAAGCGACTCTCTGTTAGGCTTGGTTGTCGGAACGCCCCAGATCTAAATTTAATAAAAACGGATTAATTCGATTTGGGATGATTTGCATCATCGGATTGAAAGGAATTCCGCTGATAAAGCCAGGAGATGACCTTGGCGAGATCATAGTTAGGGCAGCTGAGGAGCAGGGCATCGAGATAAGGGATGAGGACGTCATAATCATAACGCAGAAGATAGTGTCGAAGGCAGAGGGAAGAGTCATAGCTCTGAAGGACGTGGTTCCATCTGAGTTCGCTGAGCACGTGGCAGAGACGATGCATAAGGATCCAAGGCTTGTTGAGGTTGTCCTAAGGGAAACTGGACGGATCATAAGGATGAAGGACGGGCACCTAATTATGGAGACAAAGCACGGCTTCGTCTGCGCGAACGCTGGGGTGGACAGGTCGAACGTGGAGGGGGAGGACATCGTCACCCTCCTTCCTGAGGACCCTGATAAGTCTGCTAGGGAGATAAGGAAAAGGATAAAGGAGCTTACGGGAAAGAGTCCTGCTGTTATAATTACGGACACTTGGGGGAGACCTTGGAGACTTGGACACGTTGACTTCGCCATTGGGATTGCTGGAATGAATCCCTTCAGGGATTACAGGGGAGAGGTCGACATGTTCGGTTACACACTTAGGGTAACGAGGATGGCGGTGGCAGACGAGTTAGCTTCAGCTGCAGAGCTGGCCAAAGGAAAGGCTGAAGGGATACCTGTCGTTATAATTCGAGGCTACGACTATCCCAAAGGAGATGGAGGCGCAAAGGACTTGATAAGACCGATAGAGGAGGACCTCTTCAGGTAGCCGATATCCGAAGATTAAGGGCAAGATCAGTTGCTTCCAAGCCCTTCGAGGCGAACTTGTTCCGCTTTTGATGGGCTCATTTTGTGAGTCATCTTATTTAGATTGAATTGAGCTAAAAAGGTGGACCGAAGGAAAAAGGAGGAGATGGGATGAAAGACGTTCTTTTCCCGGTTTTAAGCTTCCTTACGGATATGGGAGCCGAATATGGGGAAATAAGGGTAGAAAAGACGAATAAGACCCTTATAACTACAAGAGATGGGTTGGTTGAGGCTGTAACCTCCGCTATGGAGGCAGGCGCTGGCATAAGGGTCCTTGTAAACGGTGCTTGGGGCTTCTCGGTCTCAAACTCCTTGCAGAGGGAGAACCTGAAGAAGGCAGCGGAATCCGCATTTAAGATGGCGAGGGCATCAAGTAAGAATATAAAAGAGCCTGTAAAGCTTGCAGAAGTTAAAGCAGTTGAGGACAGAGTTGGATCCCTTGCAAAAAAGGATCCAACAAAGGTTGACATTTCGGAGAAGCTTTCTAACTTGCTAGAAATAGACAAGCTCTCCTTTGCTTACGATCCTAGGATAAAGAGCGTTACGATTAGGTACGCAGACATCTCAACCTTGGAGACTCTTGCTACCACGGAGGGCACTTACATAGAGCAGAGGAAGGACTACGTTTGGAACTACTGCTGGGTTACGGGTGAGGGAGACGGGATCATGGCAAGCGCCAGGGATGAACTCGGGACCCATGGATACGAGCTTTTTGACCTAGAACCTCCAGAAAAGATAGCTAACAGGGTTTGTAAGAGGGTAGTCCAGCAGCTCGAGGCAAAGACTCCGAAAGGAGGTAGGTTTCCAGCTATAATAGGGACCGACATAGTTGGAGTCCTTGCCCACGAGGCCTTAGGCCACCTTTGCGAGGCAGACCTCACGCTTGCTGGAAGCATCATAATGGGGAAGCTTGGACAGAAGATAGCAAGCGAAGCCGTCACCATATACGATGATGCCCTCATGGAGGAGGGATTTGGATACATAAAGTACGATGACGAGGGAGTCCCTGGCCAAAAGACCGTGCTGATTGAGAAGGGAGTCCTTGTTGGGCTTATGCATGACAGGGAGACTGCAGCCAAGATGGGAGTCGAGCCAACTGGAAATGCGAGGGCTCAAGACTTCCGGGTTCCTCCGATAATCAGGATGAGGAATACCTGCTTTGAGAGGGGGGACTACAGTTTCGAGGAGCTCCTAGAGGGCATAAAGTTCGGCTACTACCTTGAGGCGTTTAGAGGAGGACAAGCAAACCTAGACGGGACCTTCACGGTAGGAGTTCAAAGTGCATTTGAGATAGTGAATGGAGAGGTTGGAGAGCCCATTAGAAACCTCGGCATATCCGGAAACACGCTTGAAACCCTTATGATGGTGGATGCCTGCGGGAAGGACTTTGGCCTTGAGTGCGGGAGGTGCGGGAAGGGACAGTCAGCCTTCGTTTCATCGGGAGGACCCCATCTAAGGGTCAAGGAGATAACGATAGGGGGGTATTGATTTGGGATCAGAGCATTTGGACCTTTGTAAGAAGGCCGTTGAGGAAGCTGTCAGGTTAGGTGTCTCGGAAGCCGAGGCTCTAGTTTATGGAGGCAGGACGATAGGTTCTGAAGTGGAAAGAGGCCAGATAAAGAGCTGTAACGACATAACAGATGTTGGGATAGCTGTAAGGGTCATCCTAAATGGGAGCATAGGGTTTGCTTTCACAAACGTGCTTACTGAGGAAAGCGCAAAAGAAATGGCAATGAGAGCCCTTAAGGCAGCGAAGTCAAGCCCAAGAGACGAAAATTGGAAGTCCCTGCCTTCTCCAAAAGCATATCCTTCTGTGCCTGAGACTTACGACAAGAGGATTGAGGAGCTTACCTCTGACACAGCTGTAGAGCTATCCCAAAGGGCAATCGAAGCAGCTTTCGGGGTAGGGCCAAACGTTCTGCCTGCTTTTGGGGGAACCCAGATCCAAGTCTTGGAGCTTGCATGTGCAAACAGCCATGGAGTTGAGGTGTATGACAGGGGGACGGCTATAGCCACCTACATGGCTGCAATGGCCAGGACTGAGACCCAAGTATCTCCAATATGTTACGAGTTCATAGCAAAGAGGAAGTACGAGATAGACCCAGAGTGGATAGGGAGGGAAGCAGGGAGCCTTGCAGTAAAGTCAACCCAGGTGGGACCTGCGGAGGCTGGGACCTTCAAGGTTCTCCTGGACCCATTTGCGCTCCAAGACATTCTTACATACACATTCGTCGAAGCAATAAAGGGAGACAACGTGTACAGGGGGAAGAGCGCCTACAAGAACAAGCTCGGCCAGAAAGTGGCCTCAGAAATGCTGAGCATTTACGATGATGGAATCCTGCCAGGAGGGCTTTACTCCGCAAAAGCAGACTTAGAAGGGGTTCCGTGTCAGAGAACTCCTATAATAGAGAAGGGGGTGCTCTCAAGCTTCATCTACGACAATTACTGGGCGAAGCTTGTCGGGAAGGAGAGCACTGGAAACGCTGGAAGGGGGGGAGGTGGCCTTAACTTGCCTCCCTACGGAACCGTTCCCTCGATAAAGCC
>QMVZ01000036.1 GCA_003661365.1 Thermoproteota archaeon
CGATGTCCAAAATCCCCATTGATCTCGCTGGTTCGTCACCTAGTACTATGTTTTGGAGTGCTGTAAACACAGGAATTAGCGTGAAGTGCTGATGAACCATGCCAATGCCAAGAGCCATTGCATTCCTAGGACTCTTTACGTCGATTTCCTTGCCTCTAACGAATATCTTTCCAGCAGTGGGACGCCTGGTTCCATATAGGATTTCAACTAAGGTAGTCTTCCCTGCCCCGTTCTCCCCAAGAAGTCCATGAATCTCCCCCTCCTTTACAGCAAAGTCAACTCCTTTCAGAGCCACTGTACCGTCGGGATAGACCTTGACCATCCCTTTCATTTCTATTGCATAGTCAGCCAAGCTTCTCACCACTACAAGAGCTAAACTTAATTAAAAAATAAAAAAAGGGAGGAAGGTGATTTAACCTGGCAGCGCTCCTGCACCGTATTTCTCTCTAACTGCAGAGATCTCTTCAATAGTTTCTGGGAATGGTACTTCTACTTCACCCTTTATGATCTTCTTCTCGAGTTCGTCTATTGTATTCCAAACGCTCTCAGGATATAGGGCTCTCATTGCCTGCCACTTAGCAAGTATGTTCTCGGGAGTGTCGGGGAGTTGCGTTCCTAACTCTTTAGCTATGTTAATGAAGGCCTCTAAGTCTTCAGCCCTGCTTATTCCAACGCCCTTTTCTTTCAAACCATAATAGATTGGCCCTCCAGTGAAGTTACCGTAGACTACGTCCCTGATAGCATAGAAAACTCCGTTGTCAACCCTTTTCATCATGCTAGCGATGACGTGACCAGGATACATCCAGTCTTGATCTGCGTCAACTCCAATGGCGAACGGAGGACCGTACTCTATACCTTGCGTCTCACAGTAATCGTTCACCGCATCAAGCACACCAAGACCTGTCAAACCAGCAACGTTGTAGAGAACATCTGCTCCCTGAGCAAGCATACCCTCAGAGACCTGTTTCCCTAGGGCTCTATCAATGAAACTTCCTGTATACTTGTAAATTATCTGAACATCCTTTCCTGTTATGTTTTCAGCGTAGTTTACTCCCCAATAAAACCCTCCTTCGAAGTGATATAGCACAGGAATTTCCATCCCTAGGACTACTCCAACCTTGTTTGTCTTCGTAACAAGAGCAGCAAGAGCGCCAACGAGGGCAGAACCTTCATTTTCTTTAAATAGGATCCCTCTAACGTTGGAATCGGGTGTTAGAGAGTCGACTATTGCAAATTTCTGGTTTGGAAATTCATCTGCTACCTGATCAATTGCATCGGTCAGAAGGAAGCCAACTCCGATAATTAACGAGTACTCACCACTTGAAGATAGTTCTCTTAACCTTGGCAGATAATCAGCCTCGCTTCTTGGTGTCACATAAGTTACCTCTACTCCAAGTTCCTTTCTAGCTCGTTCGCCTCCTAACCATGCTAGATCGTTAAATCCCAAGTCTCCCCTTCCACCTATGTCAAACATGATTGCGATCTTTATGCCTTCCCCAGGTTTTGGAGTTGGGGATGGTGTGGGAGAGGGTGTAGCTGTTGGAGTTGGCGTTGGAGTTGGAGTCGGTCCCGGTCTCGTGAAGAAGTAGGCTGCACCTGCAATTACTACAAGGACAACAACAATCCCTAGAATTTGTGCCTTCGTCAATCTGCTCACCTGACTTTGATCTTTTTGTGAGGGCTAAATATTTAACCCTAACCTTCCCTTCTCAACTCCGGGTAGCGTAAAAACTCACTAAGGACTCAAATCTTTCAAAAACAACCTCAAGCCCTTGAAATGTATGCAAATATCTTGCTGCTTTTGCGGAATCGGTTGCAACAACGTTGTATCCAAGGTCCTTTAATGGACAGACAACCATGCACGTATCACACAAAACCTTAGCTCCACTCTTTTCGATGCGTCTGCACAAATCCTTGTTTTTCTCAAAGATTTCTCTTGATGTAAATAGCCAGAATGGAATCCTGACTTTTCTGCCTTCCAAGAGGTTTGCTGCCTTAACCAACTCATCTCTCGAAAGGTGAGGGCATCCGATAACCACTATGTCAGGAACTGATCCAGAGGTACTGAGCAATTCTTTTGTTTCTTTGAGCTCATTAGAACCTACCCTCACTCTTTCACACCCCTCCTTAGAAGGTAAAGTGGCCTCAGGAGTAATCCTATCGATGTGGAACAATTCTATGCTTCCAGAAGCAGCACCAGCTGCACCCATTGATTTCAATTCGGCTTCTGAAGCCTTTGGAATTCCTTCGTACCTAGGAACCGATTTAGGAGCTAGACTACCAATGTAGTATGCTAGAGCCCCAAAATCAGTTCTTCCCCGGAGAGAAACCTCTAAGTTCACGAGGAGGTTTGGTCTCCTATTTTCTTCTAAGTGCATACCATATTTTGGAGTGAATCCGACCATTGCTGCAACTATGGTCTTGACCCCTCCTTCTCTGTTTGTTCTAGCTCCTAAAACGCTGTTTGCAAATGCTACAGCACTAGACTCCCCCCAACACACGTGTTCGCCTTTCTTGGGTCTATTTCCTACCAAATAGGGAGTACAAGTAAAAGTGGGCTCAACACCCATGCTCAATAAAGCCTTGACAATTCTAAGCTGTTTTTCAGCATAGCCCTCTGATATTCCCATCTCTCTCCATCTTCTTAGATCCATCCCGGTGGGATTTGTAGTGGATTTAACCTTCACAAGGAGGCCTTCCTTAGAAACTTCCTCTAGGAACTCTAACCCAGCATCTCCTATGGTTGAATAAGAGACCCCACTTATGTGAACTGAATTCACCTTAATGAATCCTTTTGAGCCAGATATGCTGGCCTCCTTCTCAAGGAATCTCAGAAATTTCTCTGGTGCATCTACTTCTAGTTTATGCACTTCTCTTACCATTGGTACTTCTACTGGTATGCCTGCTAACTCCGCACTTATGGTAACGCTATCCGGCCTCTCTAGAATTATTTTTTTAGGCTGTTTTCCGACTTTGACAAGTTTGAAAAAGGTATAGGCACCTACAGTTGAGCCAGTAGAGTGAGGAAGGATCAAAATCTTGCCTGCTATACTCTCTCCCTTCTCTGGATGGTTTGGTTGAATGATCACACCGGTTCTCGGGTCTATTCCATCCAGCCAAGATATTGGCTTAGAAAGCCTCAATATCTCATTCATAGTCCCGCTCAAATCCTAGTAAATGAATCGACTGTCTCCTTATCTAGTCTTTTAACGACCTCTGTTACCAGCTTAATCGCGTTCTCAACGTCATTTGCTGAAAGTATTGAGTTATGGGAGTGTATGTGCCTTGTTGGAATAGCTATGACTATTGAGGGGACTCCCTTATAATGCAGGTGAATTCTGCTAGCATCCGTGCCTCCGCTGACAGCAGAAAGCTGATATGGGATCTTTAGCTCCTCCGCGACCTGAATCACGAATTCCTTTAGAGGCTGGTTTGGAATCATGCTCTTATCCCATGTAACTATGCTAGGTCCTTCTCCCATCTTTGCAGGGGCTTCTCCAGGCTTAACTCCTGGAACATCCCCAGAAATATCGACTTCAAGAATTATTCCTACATGAGGATTGACGACATCTGCAGTGGTTTCAGCCCCTCTCAAACCAACCTCCTCTTGGACTGTAGCTGCAGCATAGACAGAATTCGGATGCGAGACTCCAGATTCCTTCAAGTTCTTTATGACTTCCATGGCCATAAAGGCTCCTATCCTGTCATCGAAGGCTTTTCCCAACCAAAGCTCCTTGTCCTCGATTTTCAAGATCTCGAAGGGGCTTAAGGGAGCAACCGGATCTCCTATCCTAATTCCTAACTTTTCAAGCTCCTCTTTGCTAGAAGCACCCACATCTATGAAGAGGTCTTCGAGCTTGGGAACCTTCTCCTTTTCTTGTGGCGTCATAAGATGTGGAGGCTTGGAAACGATTGTTCCGATTATGTCTCCTTTCTTAGTTCTCACAACAACTTTGTGTGCTGGAAGAGTTATGGGAGCCCATCCTCCAAGTGCTCTAAATTTAAGAAAGCCTTTTTCGCCCAATCCGCAGACTATAAAGCCCACTTCATCGCAATGACCCGCAAGAATGACTCTTGGCTCCTCTGAAGAGCCCTTCTTCTTTAGTATCAAGGACCCAAGGCCATCTGTTAGGATCTCATCTGCATATCTGGAATATCTCTCCTTGATCAGAAGGATCGGCTCTCTCTCAAATCCAGAAGGCCCAAAGGATTCGCTTAACTTGCCGAAAAATTCAACATCTTCCTTATCCATGGTCATCCTGTAGCTCAGTTTCTTGAAATCTTTAACTTTATCCAGCCAATATGAACTCGGGTTAGATGGCCGGAGAGTTAATGAAAGCCGATATTCTCGAGCAACCCAAGGCGATAGAGAGGACAATACTCGAGTCTGTAAAGGAAGCGGAAGTAGCAGCGCAACTGGTGAAGGACAGATTTGTGTACATAACTGGGAGTGGAACGAGCTATCACGCATCTCTTGTTCTGCAAAGAAGCTTGACGAGAATAGCTGACACTTCCTCGGTTGCTATACCAGCCTCAGAACTCAAGTACTGGATACCCGAGAATGTAAAGGGCACTATCCTCGTGGCTATATCGCAAAGCGGAGAAAGTTCTGACATAATTGACGCAGTTTTGGCTTTCAAATCTAAAGGAGGATCTGTAATAGCAATTACAAATACTCCAGGAAGCTCTCTAACCAAACTAGCTGGTACAACGATTTTGACAAGAGCTGGGGTCGAAAGAGCTGTAGCAGCAACAAAAACCTACACTTGTCAGCTGGCTGTAGCCTTTCTTCTTTCCATTAAAATATCGAAATTGATCGGGAGGAACCCTTCTGATCTAGAATCCGAACTTATGGCTCTTCCAAAAGAAATCGAAAGAGAAATCATGCTAGCGGACAAATATGTCAGAGAGGTAGTTCCCTTGCTTGTAAAGAGGCCAGTTGGCTTTATTCTAGGCACTGGACCCAACTATCCCACAGCCCTCGAAGGGGCTCTCAAACTTAGGGAGACCTCTAACCTTTTCATTCAAGCATTTGCAGGCAGAGAGTTCTTGCATGGTCCAATACAACTAGTCTCAAAGGAGACGCCTGTCATCGTATTGGAGCCAGAAAAAATGCCAATCGTCATAAAGAGAGTAAAAAGTTACGATGCTCCTCTAATAACGATTGGAAAGGAATCAGATTTGCTTGTCGAATACAATGGGCCAGAAGAATTTTACCCAATGCCTTACATCATACCTTTACAATTTCTGTCCCTACAAGTTTCTCTGGCCAGGGGTTTGAATCCGGATAAGCCTGAAAAACTGGGTAAGGTGGTTAGATGACGGTTAAATTGGTGATTTTTGATGTAGATGATGTTTTGTATGATGCTACTCTTCAGAAGAGGAATGCCAGAGAAAATGCAGTTAGAGCAATGATAGATGCGGGCTTGCCCGTTGACTACGAGGTCTTCTTGGATAAACTAAGGGAGGTAATTGAAGAGAAAGGAGAAGACTATGGAAAACACTTTGATGAGACATTAATGCGCCTTGGCCTAAAAATAGATCCCAGAATCATTGCGGCTGGCGTTGTAGCGTATCATGATACGAAAAGGGCATATCTAAAGCCATTCCCAAATGCTTTCAAGGGCATTCTTCTGCTCAGAGAAAAGGGATATAGGGTGGGAGTTTGTACTGCTGGCCAATCAATAAAGGATTGGGAGAAGATCATTAGGCTAGGAATGCACCACCTCTTTCATTACGCTTGGGTTGGAGAAGCTTGTGAAGAGACCTTCAAAAAAATCCTGAAAGAAGTGGGCATTGAGTCTTCTGCAGCAGTTTTCATAACTGCAAACCCAATTCTAGCTAATGAGGCTAAAAAAGCTGGCTGGAGAGTAATCAGGATAAGAAGGGGGAAGTGGGCCATGAAAGAAGCTGAAAGACCTGACGTGGAGGTGCAATCAATTTGGGAAGTGGAAAAAGCTATAGAAAACCTTTCAAAAGAGTGATAGTTGCAGGAACCTTTGATAGGCTTCATAAAGGGCATAAGATACTTCTGAGTACCTCTGCCAAGTTAGGAGAGGAGTTATTAGTATGTATAGCTGATGGACCTCTCCTTTTGGGTAAGAAATTCAAAGAGAAGATACAGAGCTATGAAGAGCGAAAAAGAAAAATGGAGCAATTTCTAACATCCCTAGATACGCCTTTTTCTATAGTAAAAATCCTGGACCCGATAGGTCCAGCTGGATCTGATAAGTTGGCGGACGCCATAGTTGTCTCAACTGAGACATATCCAGGAGCCCTAAGGGTTAACTCTGAAAGAAAAAAGAGGGGCCTAAAGGAGCTTTTCATCGTAGTATGCCCCCTTGTAGTTGCTGAAAATGGAAAACCAATAAGCTCTGAGAGGATTAGGGCAGGAGAAATAGACGAAGAAGGCAGGCTTTTAGAAGGATGAGGGTGATTACCCTTCCCTTAGCAGCTGTTAAATGAACTATAACAAGATCTAAGTTTCAGACTCGATGGAAACTACTTTTTTATTAGTTGTTTATATTAAGATACTTTAGAGGCGATGATGAGTATTCGGCAAGAGGAAATTGCCGATGCCCTAAAGAGGGTCATCTGAGCCTCAGGGAGGATCGAAATATGTTTCCATTAAGCGATGAGAATCCTAGCGGCATTAGACCAGTTATGACTTATTCCTTAATAACTATCAATGTATTTTGTTTCTTCTGGCAGCTAATGGTTGGAATCGAGTGGAGCGCATACTACTTTGGATTTATACCATGGCTTTTCTTTCAAGATCCGATAGGAAACTTATACAGGCTATTTACGTCAATGTTCTTGCATGGAGGCTTCACCCATATATTCGGAAACATGCTTTACCTATTCGTATTTGGGGACAACATCGAAGCTGCTTTTGGCAAGTTCAAGTATTTGTTAATGTACATTCTATGGGGAATTGCAGCTGCTTTGTTACATGGCATAATTAATTTCGACTCAATTATACCAACAATAGGTGCATCAGGTGCGATTAGTGGTGTCCTAGGGGCTTATTTTGTCCTCTTTCCAAATGCAAATATACGAACTTTACTGTTCGTCTTTTACAGAGTAATCGTGACAAGGGTCAAGAGCTTTTACTACCTTGGTTTCTGGTTCCTTTATCAGCTAATACCTGCATCTTTAGGCGAGATTTCAGGAGTAGCGTACTGGGCTCACATCGGAGGATTTATTGCAGGAGCGATAATAGCTCTGCCTCTTAGAGCTAGAATCCTTAGAAGACGTAGGGAGGCTTACCCCTACGGATGGGTTTACGAGGAAGAAGGCTTTCCCCTCAACTAAACCAGAACTATCGGCCGCACTTCGCCCTTCTCCAAAACCGCAGCTGAGGAGGATCCCCCATAATAACCGCAACTAAAAATGCTAACCAACAACCCGTTGAACATCACTCTAAATCCTTCAGGAAAGAATTGATGAGCCCTGAAAAGCCTTCTTAGTCCGTTTCTAGAGAAGAAATCAACTAGTGCGCTTTTTCCAAATCTAAAAATGCCTGGTCCCCTGATGTTGTGGTCAAACCATTCTATCGACTCATCTGGGTCATTCCACAGGATTTGGAATGCAATTGGATGCTTCGGCCCTATGTCCCCTTTAGGTATTTTTTCTATCTGTTCTACTTTAGAAAGGCCTTTTGCTATCCCTCCATGGAGAGCTATGGTATCACCATCGATCAATGCCGCATAGGGCATAAGTGAGAAAGTTTCCTCAGCCAATTTATAAACTTCCAAGCCATAAAGACCACTTACTTCTTCGTAGAACCCATAATATAAGTTGGTTAAAGGAGATTCATGATTTCCTCTAAGAAGAACGAACTTATCTGGCTCCAATATCTTATGACCTAGCAAAAATGAGAGAGCTTCTATCTGTTTTGGACCTCTGTCTACATAATCGCCAAGAAAGAGAACCACGTCTATGTCCAACTCTTTTGCCTTTTTTACTGCCTCTATAGCTGATTTCAAATCGCCGTGAATGTCTCCAACTATCAAAATCCTCTTATTTTTTATTTCTACAACCTGTCTTTCTTGTAGAAAGATCTCTTTACATGAAAGAAGGAGTTCTCTGAAAATATCTTCTTTAGGAGGGTTTTCAGGATTTTTTAGCAATGATAAAATGTCCCTATTTCTCATATTGATATCCATGGCCTCCCTATACCGACATATAGGCTGTCACCTACCTGCATATCAACCTTTAGCATGTTTCTTCCGTCTATTATCACTATTGGTTTCCCTGATAGCCCTCTGAGCTTTGAAACCGATAACCTCTTGTAATCGCTATGATCTGTCAAGATCACTACGATGTCCGTTCCATCCATTGCCTCTTCAAGGTTTTGCGTGAGCTTCACTCCGCTCTTGAGTAGTTCTTCGTCATGCTCTATGTACGGGTCGTGGACCATGATGCCATAGAATCCCCTCTTGAGAAGCTCCTTGATGATATCGTATGTAGGAGAAAGCCTAGCATCAGGTACATCTCCTCTAAACGCTAACCCTAGTAACGTTATTCTTGCAACCTCCTTTTTCAATCCAAACTTATTTAATCCATCAAGGATTAGCCTTACAACTTCTTTTGGCATGTTCTCATTGATTTCTCTGCCGATCTTGGTAAGTTTCAGCTCCACACCATACTCCTTGGCCGCACTCATGACAAAGTAGGGGTAAATGGGTATGCAATACCCTCCAACACCAGGTCCTGCTCTATGCAGATGACAATAGGGTTGACTGTTCGTAGCCACCCGGATTTCCTCAAAATCGAGTCCAATAGCCCTGCAGACTTTAGCTATCTCATTAGCAAGCGCTATGTTAACATCCCTGTATATCCCTTCTACAAGCTTTTCTAGCTCCGCAGCAACAGCGTTATCCATTAAAATTACTCCTTTCTTGGAGACCACTGAGTACAGAACTGAAGCAACTCTAGAGCTTTTGGGGCCTATACCTCCAACTATTTTCGGATAGTTTTCAACTATGTCCTTTATTGCTCTTCCTTCAGCTATCCTTTCCGGACTATAAGCCAGTCCGAAGTCCTGCTCTGCTCTTAAACCGCTGATCTCCTCAAGAATTGGTTTTAGAAAATCTCTAGTCGTTCCAGGCGGCACGCTACTTTCTAAGATCACTAGATCCCCCTCCTTCAGACCTTCTCCTATTGATACAGCGGCTGCCTCAAGAGCAGAGAGGTCTGCACGCCCTTTCTCGTCTAATCCCACAGGAACTGCTATGAGTTTGACTTCTGATCTCAGCGAAGCTTCTTTTCCATTGGTCGTGGCTATTAGCTTTCCTTCAGAAACAAATCTTGATATAAATTCATCGGCTCCTGGCTCTCTTACGGGGCTCTTCCCCTTGTTTATCTCCACAACCTTCTTTTCGTCGATGTCAACTCCTATTGCTTTTGCCCCAGCTAACAACCATGCGATGGTTAAGGGCACACCAACATGTCCTAGACCGTATATCGAGACGGTGATTCTTCCATCTTTAAGATGAGCTATCAATTCCTCTCTAGTTCTTTTGAGAAGATTCATTTACCACCAAGATCGGTGCAACATCCTCAAAAAATAATATTTCTCATCCTGAAAAATCAGAAAGGTGATTTTTCAGCAACTACTTTCTTTTGACCTTCCACCAAGGAGAAGGTAAACATAAAGCAAAGAAGCAGCTCCAGCTCCAACATACGTGGCATATCTGGGCTTGCCCATCAGCCTTTCAGTGATGAAGGATTCAATAGCTGCAGCTGGTCCCAGAAAAACAATAGAACCAAATCCTAACTCGAAGCTTTTGTCAAATGCCTCTTTCAGGGACTTATAACGGCTCATGCCATGTTGAGGGAAAAGTATTGACTTGGCTGCTCTAAAGCCCGATGCACATGACATGAAGAACGCAGACAGCTCCAGCAAGCCATGAGGAGTAATGCCACTGTAGTAAAACAGGAACTTTCCAAGCCCTTCCATTGCCTTACCAATGCTCCCAACCATGATACCGTTTATCATCAACAAAACTGGGGTTATGAAGACGCTAGCGCCTCCTCCACACATAGCTATGCTAACTCTCGCATTATTGAGGAAGATTATTAGAAAAAGCCCAAGCTGGGAGATTTCCTCAATTTCTTCCCCGGCTGGAACAATGGCCTCTTTGAAGAGATCAGCCAACCACCCAAGCTTCAAGTAACCTAGGAGGATTGCAGACACAAATAGGACTACTGAAAACAGGAAATATTGTAGATTCTCCCTAAATTGTTTTGGAATCACAGAAGAATATACCTTAAGGAGTCCTCTCAGATTTATTTTGTTATGAAAGCCCGACTTTATCAGGATCAAGCTCTTCAAAGCTCTTTCCTTGGCTTGGAAGATCGATCGGACGCTCGGCTCCTGACATATCTCAGATGCCTTCCTATAGATTTCTTTAGCAACCTTTATCACTTTTTCCTCTTTGAATACGACAGTTCCGGTCAGGAGAGCTAAGGCAAGAAGGGCTACATTCACCTTTTCCTCTTCCAATAAGAAAGTATCAAGGGCGAGGCGATCTACACTCTCACCATCTAACTTCAATTTGTCGCTAAGAGAATCCCTTATCTTATTGAACAGACCTTCATCCATTTCCTTAGATTCTTCTTCAAGCTCCAAGAGAAATGCCTTAATTGTGGCCTTTTCTTGAGTAAGGACACCTGACGGGGCTCTTAGGATCTTTCTACACATCGAAGGGCTAGGGATTTTCGGCCTAATAGCGTTCTCTGAGACTACAATTGTCCCTGCAGCACCATCCCCAATCCTCCTCCCATCTCTACTAAGGAGGGGAAGGTAAATGAAAACGGAGTCGGCAACACGAACAACATTGCGAATTAATGCCTGACGCAAGGATATGGGCTCAAGATTTAGATCTAAAACATATAATCCAAGCCTCCTCTTTCCAATCGTGGTAAATCGAGTTCCTTCCATTACTGAGAGGTACAATATGTATATTATGAAGAAAAAACTCCCTGAAGCCATGAGGTTTAAAGCGTCAGGGAGAGCAAAAGAGAACAAAACCCAAAAAGGGATGGTCAAAGCGATGACTATTACAACGTCTATCAAGTGAGCTAATATCCTTTGAATAACATTTCCCTTGATGAGCGAGTAATCAAAACCTGTTGAGAACATTTATACACACCGCAAGGTTTGGTAGGCCCATTTTTAATGGACTTCACAGCTATAAAATTCTCTTTGCTACCCATAATCGAGTTTCATATGTAATTCCTTCATTTTATCAACATCTATACCTTTAAGCGTGCTCAGGTATGCTTTAATCAGTACCTTGAGCTGTTTTATGATGAACGGATTTATTTCGACGACCTTTTTGTTAACTGATAGAAATATATGATTCGAGAGACACTTCACGTTTTCACCTCCTATAGCCTTTTTCAAGTATTCATTGCAGGTTTTAAAACCACATAGTCCACAATTTAAGAGCGCAGGGTACTCTGGGAC
>QMVZ01000037.1 GCA_003661365.1 Thermoproteota archaeon
AGTTGACTCATAGTTCTTAGCTTATAAAGGATCATGATTTCCAATGTTGTAGAATGGTGGCTCTGAACAAAACTCGTTTAGGAAATCTCCTGAAAAAGGAGTTGTATTGGATTCTTTTCAGAACATTGGTAATAGGCCTATTGCAAGCGTTTATTTGGCTATTAATTTATGGGAATTGGCTTTCTTTTCTAGGAAATTTACAAAACACCGTCCAAGATCTTTTACAAAAGCTTGTCTATTCGCTCATTGTACTGTTTCTATTACAGGGATTTAACAGGTTTCTTGTACCATCTGTAAGGAAGTTATTCTTCCCTATCGTTAAGGGGCTTACAAAGGAACCTTTAGTCAGAAGAAGAATGCTCGGTCAGCTTGAGCGTTACATAAGTTACTTCGGTTATGTGTTTGCGTTACTAGGTTTGATGAGTATATGGTACTCAAAAGTGGGTCCATGGTTGGCTAGTTTCCTAACAAACATTTTCGTCTTGATAATGTCATTTATGATAGGTCTATTTACATCGAGTGTTTTGGGCAATGTTTTAGCATATTGGACACTAACCCACGTAGATATCTTTAAGAAAGGTGATAGAATTCAGATAGGAAATGCTTTTGGCGATATAATTGACTTTGGTTTCTTTTTTACTAAAATAAAGACATCGAAAAACGAGATCATAAGCATACCTAATCTATATGTGGTCGAAAATGGGTTGTCAAACTATAGTGCTCTCGACGTGGTTCTAGTCCATGTCCCAATTACTCTAAATTATGACATAGAAAAAGAGGCAGTAAAGGACATACTGATAAAAAGTGCGATGAAAACAGAGGGAGTACTAAAGAAAGAAGATCTAAAGCCCTTTGTACTCTTCTTAGACATTTCATACTCAAAAGAAACAGGAAAAAACGCGATTACGTATGAGATAAACGCTTACACCGATAAACCGAACGATCTGGCAAAGATTAGAAGCGAATTAATAGAAAATATGCTTGAAGGATTTAGAGAAGCTGGAATAGAGATATAGCTAGAAAGATAGTTGAGATAAGTAAAAAAGAGATTACAGCTTTATCAATATCCGAAACAGTTTTCTAGTAAGATTCATCAGAAGGATCCTCTTTCATTTTAAAGAAAAGCCAATAATTTTCCCTTCCTTTCCATCTTGTTCTAATAAGAGCGTATTTCCCTCGGAGTTTAATCCCATTTATCTCAAACACTAGTTTATTCTCACTCAATTCTATAGGTTCATAGGTTCCTCTATCCCATATCTTCACTAATCCTGCCCCATATAGCCCTTCAGGAATTGAGTTTGAAACTAGAATTGACTCAGCAAAGTAGTTTTGATTCTGTTTAACCTGTATGTCATATCTTTGAATATTGCCAGCATCTGCTTTTCCAATAGATTCAACTTTTCCCACTGAGATCTCATGCGCCTTTAAATCATCCAACATTGGTGCTACAAGAACGTAATCTCCTATTCTAAGTTCTTCGGCTTTTTTCTTCCCTAAAGGCGTGTAAATAACATGGTTGGGTGTCAAAACGAGCTTTTTAGATGAAGAATTGTTTGAAATCGAGAGTTCCATGAATTCGCTTGATTGACCGTTCTTAAACCACCCTATTATTGGTTTCCATTCCATTCTTCCTTTGAATATATTAAAAGAGAGCACATTTACCTTTAATCTCTTTTCTACGATTTCTCCAATGCTTAGCAGGCCACTGTCAGTGAGAACCATGGTGCCATATTCTAAGCACCCTTCAAAGTAGGCATATTCTACAGGGTGGTCCTCCGTTTGTATTGCTAGCCTCTTCACTCCTGGTTCAATAGGAGGTTCCTTTGGGATCGCCCAGCTCCTTAAAACTCCACCCATCTCCAACCTGAGATCGTAGTGAAGCCTTCTTGCATGATGCTCTTGAATTACGTAGATCAGACCTTTCTCCTTCGGTCTATTCCGCTCTGATCCAATAGGCTCTGGAGATCTTGAAAAGTCTCTCTTGTCTCTATAATCTCTAAGGGACAATCTAAGGATTATTTCTGAACATACGTAAAAAAAGTTGTAACATTTTTCAGCATAACCCTTTTATGAAGTGGCTAGTAGCCCATCTTTGAGTTGGATATCAATAAACTAGTCGTTGGCATTTCTCCCACTAAAAAGCTGTATCTTGATGACCCTTATCTGAGAGAATCTAGAGCAACAGTAATAGTCTCAAAGCAAGAAAAGAAGAACGTTTACGTCATACTTGATGAGAGCATATATCACCCTAAAGGGGGAGGACAACCAACCGATCTCGGTCTCTTTAAGGGAGATGGTTTCAATATAACCCTAAAGAAGGTGATGGAAGTCAGAGGAGTTCTTGTTCACTTTGGGAAGCTATATGGCAGATTACCACAAGCAGGCGAGGAGATTGATTGTATCTTGGACTGGAAAAGACGAAATCTTATCATGAGGTTGCACACAGCGGGACACGTTCTCGATTATGCCCTTAAGGAGGTTTATGGTAGAGTCGTAGATACTTTGGGAGCTCTTCATGGTCCACCAACAGCTTTTACAGAGTACCAGGGCATGCCCCCAACCCCAGAGCAGATTGAAGTTATTCAAAAAAGGGCAAACGAGATAGTTGAAGATAGGAGGGAGGTTAAGTTTGTTTATGTATCTCGAGATGAGCTTATGATGGCTGTAAAAGATGCACCAAACATAGATAGGTTGCCTAAAGCTGAGAAGTATAGGCTTGTGGTTATAGAAGGAGTAAATGCGATTCCCTGTATGGGAACTCATGTAAAAAACACTATTGAAATAGGCCCAATTGATGTTAGAAAAGTCGAAAAAACTGAAAAGGGGTTTAAGCTGTACTACGCCGTTAAAGAATTCTAAGTTGTAGAAGCCAAGACTTTTTCTCTAATCATCGAAGAAGCTACAAGATGTCTAGAGTAACACACGGTGAGTTGAGAAAAATGGACGTACAGGAGAGAATAAGAATCTATTTAGAAGCTTACATGGACGAAGCCTTCTCCTCACGTCTTTATGCAAAGCTTTCAAATATCACAGAAGGAGAACTCTCGAAAAGACTCGATGAGTTATCTAAGATAGAAGCTTCTCATGCAAGATTTTGGAGAGAAATCTTGGAAGAGCAGGGATTTAGGGTGGAGGATGTAAAAATCTCAAGTATCAAATTAACCCTCTACCTATTAGGAGCAAGGATTTTAGGAACCCCGCTTATAATCAAACTCCTTGAGGCTGGCGAAATTGCCGCGATCTCACTGTACTCTAAGATACTGAAGGAGGGGCTACTTTCAGAAGATAAAAGTGTCGCCCTGAGATCTGTTCTAGAGGATGAGTTGTTACATGAGTCATTATTTCGAAAAGAAGAAGAAAAGTTCAAAGGATTTCTTAACCATGTAAGAGATGCTGTTCTGGGAATGAGTGACGGCTTAGTTGAAGTTCTCTCAGTCACAGCTGGTCTCGCTGGAGCATATGGAGATCCTTTACACACAGTCCTTGGAGGTCTAATCGTTGGTTTCGGAGGGGCTACCTCCATGGCAATTGGATCGTATGTTTCGATAAAGTCTCAAAAGGAAGTCAAGGAAGGACAGATTGAGAAAATACGAATGGAATCTATGGTAGCAAAAGAACATAGGCTTAGAAGGATAAGCGAGATTCTAGCAAGAAGAGGGCTTAGATCAAGAACTCTAAGCCTTTTACTAAAGGACCTTAGCGAAAATGAGGATACTCTTGCTGAGATCTCTCTTAGAGAAGATCTCGGGCTTAGTGAAGAGGTCTTGGAGGATTCAAAGAGGTCAGCAGCTTACACTGGTGTTTTCTACATTATTGGGGCCCTAGTTCCGACGGTCCCTTATTTGTTCATAAGAGACATGAATATAGGCCTCTTAACGTCCCTATTCCTTACAGCATTAATGTTAGGAACTACTGGAGTTATAATTGGAATCTCTGCTGGTTTAAGTCCTTTGAAAAAGGCTTTAGAAATGATCTTTTCTGGATTAAGTGCAGCAGCCATAACTTTCGGAGTTGGAAGACTCGCTTCATCCCTTCTTGGTGTGGAACTAGGAAAAAACCTATCAAAAAGTCATAAATTCCATAAAGTTAAGTGATGAAGCACCGACGAGTCTATCTGTTCTTAAACTAGAAGGGAGGTTACTACTGTGAAAATAAGTAAAGTGGATTTTCTTTCTCTATCTTTGATCGCTGCTGTCCTTGGTCTCTTAATGGGAAGATCCGAGCTATTTTCGGTTAGAGTAGAAAAGATAGGTAAGGTATTGATTCTAAGGAGGGAAGGATCAAAACTGCCAGAGTTTTGATTCTAAAGCCGATCATTCCCACTAATCTAGCTTTTATCTTGCTTATTGTTGATTTTTTCAGGTATTTTGGTAAATATCTTGACTTAGCGCAAAAGAGAAGTGGGTATGCGAACTATGTCTTCTTCTCTAGCGTTGCTTGGGAGCAACGTGGAACATGTTTCTTGAAGGCTGTTTGCTTCTCTTTTACAAGCCTTACTGGAGAAACAAGCCTACATGCGCATTTTCTTCTTTTAGTGCTCAAGATTAGTGAGAGGAGGAAGGTTATAGAAGTTATCACCCCGATTACGGCACTAGTGGCAACGTTCGCTCTAATTGATATGAAAAAACCTGAGAGAGAGGAGATCACAGCAATAAGAACAGAGAGGATTATCATTCTTTCTAGGCTGTGTGAGAACTCATATGCTGCCGCGGCAGGGGCTACAAGCATGACAACTGTGAGAATGGATCCTACAACCCTTAAGGCTACAACTGTCGCGATAGCTATGAGTAGAATCATGAAGTAATGGATGAATCTTACTCTAAGTCCCATTGCCTCTGCTCCTTCTTCATCAAAAGTGATGAACTTGAACTCTTTGTAAAATACTATAACAAGGCAGATACTAGCTACCGTGAAAGCGAAAAGAATTGCTAGCTCTCCTTCCGTAACTCCTAAAACATCTCCTATTAAGAAAGACCATGCTGCTACGGTATAGGCGCTTAACATAGATATGAACAGGATCGCGATAGAGGTAGAGAAACCAAAGCTTACCCCAAGAAGGATATCCATCCTACCTCCTCCTTCCTCACCGACATACGCTGTTGCTAAGGCGAACACTATACTCAGGAGAAAGGCTCCTAGCACTGGTTCGATTCCAATTATTACTCCTAACACAGCTCCTGCAAGCGAAGCGTGGGCAATTGCAGCTCCCATAGTTGATAGCCCTCTGAGCACAGTGAATGTGCCTATAACAGCAGTCATTATGGAGGATATGACTAGGGCTAGCAGGGCCCTTAGAATGAGAGGGGATGAGAAAAACTCAAACATGATCATCACCAGATAAATTGGGTAACCCAAGAATAACGGGCATTCCATAAACGCTTTGAATTAGTTCTGGCTTGAGTACATCATCTTTACTTCCAAACGCCATAACTTCGACATTTAACAATAGTACGAGATCAGCTATTGAGGCCGGTTCAGGGTTATGAGATACCACGATTGCTCCTACACCTTCTTTTACTTTGTGTCTGATAACATCCAATATTAAAGATCTGGAGGTTAAGTCTACACCAGCAAAGGGCTCATCGAGCAGTAAAAGCTTTGGGTTAGAAGCAAGAGCTCTAGCTATTAGAACTCTTTGTTGCTGACCTCCAGAAAGATGAATATAGGGTTCGTCCCAGTAATTTTCCATTCCAACCAGGCTTAGTGCTTCTTTTGCTGCTTCAAGATCTATAGTCCTAAACCAAGCACCCAGAGGTAATTTCGGAGTTCTCCCCATTAACACCACATCTTTGACGAGAACTGGCATTGTAGGATCTATCCTCTCCCTTTGCGGGACATATCCAATTATCCTTCTTACTTTGGCTCCTTCCTTGAAGGGATTCATTCCTAAAATCTCAACGGTGCCAGAAATAGGTTTTATGAGACCAAGCATGGTTTTGAGTAAAGTAGTTTTACCAGCACCATTAGGACCTATAACTGCCAAAAGAGCAGGATTTTTCATTTCGAAGCTAACGTTTTGAAGAGCTATCCTCTCTGGATATGCAACTGTCAGATTGCTAATTTTTAGGACGACCACTTAAAACACCTCGCTAACAGGAAAGTTTGGAAAATCAAGAGAACTGCTAATATCAGAATTGCGATCCAATAAGGCCTTGTAGATATAGATTTAGAGCTTCCTCCAGCCGTCCTTCCTGCTTGGATTCCGGAAACAATTTGTAATATAGTATATTTCATGAATTCAACGTAAGTGTCTCCTTCATCTATGGCTACTCCATGAACATAAATTACTGGAATTCCTGTTTCCCTTGAGATTTGATCCGCTAGTCTCCCTTCATTGCCTCCTTTTTGCGTTGCAAGAGCAATTATCACTTTTGCTCTTTCCTCACTCGCTAGCTTTTCTATTTCTACTATCTCCGAAGGGCTTGGAAGCTTCTCTTCTCCCTTTACTATTATTCCGAGAACATTCAGCCCCAGAATTTCTGTTATGGGTTCAAAATGAGCGCCTCCTAGCAGAACCTTTTCGCCTTCTATGCTATATTGCGTTTTTATTAGGGAGATCCAACTCTCTAAGGAATCTATCTTCTCCTCGAAAGTAGCCAAATTTGAGGAATAGTACTCGCTATTTTCAGGATTCAGCAGAATCAAATTATTAGCAATGACTCTAGCAATAATCTTGGCGTTCTCTGGGTACATCCATAAGTAATGCGGATTTCCCCTCCTTATGTAAACACCAGCATTGATCCAGTCGCTCCAACCCAAGGATAATCCTAACTTGTTCTCAGGAAACTGACCAAGAAATGGTTCCTTTCCTATGGATATGAAGAGGTCACAGGTCCTTACAAGTTCTGCTTCCATTGGTTTTGGGGCATATTGGTGAGGATCACTTCCGCTTGGAACAAGAACCACCACGTTGGCTTTTTCTCCACAGATTTCCCTAGCAATAGATCCTAATGGAGCTATTGTTGCTACTATTGTCAATTTTTCTCCTTCGCAAGAGATTTTTAGGGCTGCTGTTAAGGAGAGCGATATTAGGATGAGCATCCCAAGTCTCAGTTTCATTATAACCGTACACCTTAATTCAACAGATCGAGATCTTAATCGTTAGCAAACAACAAGAAAAAGTCATCTGATAATGAACCTTGGAGGTTCTATCCTTTCGCTCTTACACTTAGGGCACCTATGAGGTTGTCTGGCTCTTCTCATATTATTAAACACGTATCCACACTCTTTGCATCTCGGAGGCACCATAAGAAGTCTTTTTCCGTTTGATCTAACACTCTTAGCTACATGATCTAGGTGATTATATATCGTTTTTACTTCTTTTGCCCTCAATCCTAAATCTTGTGCTATTTCTTTGGCGCTTATAGGTTCTTTAACCTCAGACAGGAGCTTTATTATCTCTTTTCTTCTAGTTTCTTCGCGCATATCTCATCGCTTCACTTTATGAGCATCATTCCAGCCTCAGAGATGAGATATTTTCCCTTTTCTGGTTTATCTACAAGTCCTTTGTTGGCAAGAGATCTAAGCTTACCAGTTACCCTACAAGTTGGAATTCCAGCTTTCTTGGCAATCTCTCCACAACGAGCTGGAGCGTTTATTTCTGCTAGAACCTTTAAGATCTTCATTCCAACCTCGTCAACTTCCGATTTGTTTCCAGCTTTTTTCTTTCTCTTACATGGCATGTCTATCCCTGCCGATAAGATAGCAAAGAGATAAAAACATTTATTAGATCGTTATATTCGCAGAATTCATTTGTAGATCCAAAGATCTTAGAGCTAAAGTTTGTATATCAGCTTTCCATTTGCCATAATGCTCCTACCATCAACTTCGACGTTTGCTCCAGACATGTAGGCTGTGAACACCCCTATACCCTTATTCCTTCCCCCATATTGTTCGTTAGTGCCTATTCCTATGGAGATCGTGCCTAGTGCTATTTCGCTTAGAGGATATCCAGCTCTATAAGCTGGATTGAGACCTATCATAAAGAGGCCTATCTTATCTTTATCCCCACCCATGCCTTCAAGGACCTTTCTGAAGGATTCAGAGCCTTTTGTGGCCTTCCAAGATACGAGCTTACCTTTCTCAAAGAACCACTCTAATCCCTCTACTGTATCTCCCCATATATGATTCGGGAGATCAAATACAATATTTCCTTCAGCGCTATCCTCGATTGGAGCCACTATTAAGCATCCGGCTGGCAAATATGTTGAAATTATCCCTTTTTCGATATCTTCTTCGTCAATTACTCCGTCTTCGATTATTATAGGTCTCTCATCTATTCTAAATCTGAGATCTGTCCCTGAGCTGGATGATATTCGAACTTCGCTAGCTTCTTCGAAATCTCTTGCCAATTTCTTCCCAACTTCCCGTATTCTTTCATAATCAACTGCTAGGGCATCCATCATCACTTTCATCCATTCAGCAAAGTCTAAACCATAGGATTTGGCTCTCTTCTGGGAGACCTTCCCGATCAATATCTCAGCTTGGCGGACCTTTCTTTCTGATTCAATCTCAACCAACTTGTTAGAAGAAATTCTAAGGGCCTTTAGCTTTTCTGGAGGAATTTTAAGCATAGTCTCTGGGTCTTCAGGTCCAGCCATGACTATGCATACAGTTATGGTTTTGGAAAGAGCTAAGAGACTCTTAGGCGCATCTCTTAGTTTGTCTTCTGGTATCTCTTGAGCCATTCGTTGGAGAAGATAATCCGTTTGTAGGGCAATGAGAGGATCTGCTCCTAACCTATAGCACTCTGCAGCTATTTTTTCAGCAAGATCAATTGTGTGTTGCCATGAATGAATTAAAACTACATCTCCTTCCTTTATTCTCAGACACTTCGCTATTTGAAATGCTACCTCTGATATCATCGTTAATTAGCTCTAATGATCGCCTTTAAGGGCTTCTACAACAGCTTTTTTGAAGGCATCTGCGTCCCCGACCCATGCCCTTATGGGTCTTGCGTTAACGATTAGCCACTCTCCAGCTCTTCTCTTCGATTCTTCTGGTTGTTCATCCTCATCAATTAGAGTTATGGGTAGATCTGGCGCTACTTCTTTTATAAGCTCAAAGGCTCTCATTGCAAATACATGGCCAAATTGGCATGACTCCCCGAATATTATGATTGCCCTGTTAAGATCCTCTTCCAATGGCTTGTATTCTGTTTTTGGCTTAGGTTCGTACTCACCTAATATCGGAAGGTATAGATCATTCGGCCCCCCATCGGGGCAGTTCTTGAAGCCCCTTTTCCTATAGAAATCCGCTTGATTTAGAAATAGTCCAGTGTCAAAGGCATGAGTCACTATAAACCTACATTCCTTTATTCCAAGCTTTTCCGGACACTCCTTACAGTCCTCAATTAGCGATTCAAGAAGCGCTGTAGCAACTCCCTTTCTCTGAGCCTCTTGAACCGGGACGAAGATGCAGTGCAAGTAAAGGACTCCTTCTCTTGGATAAGGATCTGCTGGATTGGAATTCTCTGGCTGGAATAGGATTTGCCCTACTGGTTTGTCGTTTAAATAAGCTATTTTAGCGCAAACTCCAACTTTTTCTAACATTTTAAGAAGCCACTTCTTCTTTAATTCAATTCCAGTTGCGTAATTTGGATCGGAGAGGTATTTTCCTGAGCAAATAAGGACCAGGTCATCGATGTTTCTCCTATTGATATCAACTATTTTGATTTCCAATTCTAGTAACTATAGTTCTCTTCCTATTTTATTTCATCGTCTCTTTTACCACTCCATAAAGTGCTTTAACACTGAAAACCAAGTTTTTTACGCTAATACGTTCATTTACACCATGAGCAAGCCTTAGAAGTTCGTCTATAGGCATGTCAAGCCTTATGGGTTGGAATCCATATGCAATCGTCCCGAATTTCTCCCTAAAGAACCTACTGTCTGTTCCTCCAGTGATCATGTAAGGAACGCATGTTGATCCTGGATCAAGTTCTCTCGTGACTTTTTCAATTGTTTTGAAGAAATCTGTCCTGTAAGGAGATTCAGTCCCTCTTGACTGTTGAATTGGTTCGATCTGAAAGCCTTCCATCGGACCAACTGCTCTTTTCAACTGTTTCAACAAGTAGTTCATGTCCTGCCCAGGTAACAACCTACAGTCTATCACCGCTTCACACTCATCTGGAATTATGTTCTCTTTGCTCCCGGCTTTTATCATCGTTGGAGCCATGGTGGCCCTAATCATGGCCCTCAAAGCCTCAGCAAGCTGGGGATTTTCTCTTTTTAGATAGTCTATTGCTTTATCGATGATAAAGGGATTCGTTAGCATCCAAGATTTAAGCCCTCCTCCAGCAAGCTTCTTAAGGAGTTCTCTGGTAACATCAAGCATAACTACTGGAGCCCTGTATCTCCCTATCTTTTCCAAGATCTTTGTCATCTTCAGCAAAGCATTTTCCCCAACTCCGGGCATGGATGCATGGGCACTTATCCCTTTGGTCCTTAGCCTCAGCCAATAAACCCCTTTCTCAGCAACTTGAACCAAGTAATGCGTTTTATTGCCTATAGGGATGCCAATTCCTCCTCCCTCGTTTATCAACAGCTCAGCCTTTACAAGCTCGGGATGGTTCTCAACAAGCCAGCCAGCTCCGGCCTTTCCGCCCATCTCCTCATCAGCAGTTGAGGCGAATATTATCTCACCATTCGGTCTGAACCCTTCTCTCTTAAGCAGAGCCATGACCATGGCTTCGGCTGCCACAAGACCCTTGCAGTCAAGGGCTCCCCTCCCCCAGACAAACCCATCTTTTATCTCCCCAGAGAAAGGATGCACTTCCCACTTTCTTGGGTCTGCTGGAACTACATCCAAGTGAGAAAGCAAGAGCAGCTTCTTCTTTCCATCTCCTGAAAGCTTTGCTATTACGTTACCTCTTCTCTCTGAAGACTCGAGCAATATTGGATCAAAACCCTCTTTTAAGAGGAAGTTCCTGAGGAATTCGGCTGCTTGAGTCTCGTTTCCAGGAGGATTTGTTGTATCAATTTTAATTAGCTTAGACAGAAGATCTGCAACTTCACCAGCAACATGCTCCCAGTCTGGCACAAGCTATAAAGAGGTGTTAGGATTAAAGGATGCCGATGCAACAATTCACGACCATGGTTCCCTCATCAGCTTTAGTTGAATTAATTAGAAATTCAATTGAAGCCGTCTCAGGACGGCGTGTAAAGGAGTTTGCCCAAGGTATATCGAAATTTCACAGAATACAAGCCTCCCCAG
>QMVZ01000038.1 GCA_003661365.1 Thermoproteota archaeon
GATGTAACTAGCGCGCGAATCTTTTTAGTGAGAAAGCCATCTATGAAGAACCATTTTCGGTAGTCGTGAAACGCACCTTTCACGCAACCAATTAAATATAAGTTTAGGCTTCCTTTCCAATGGAAAAGAGATGACTATTATTGCAATCCTATGGAAAGAGGAGGACATGTATGTGATTCAAGATGTTAACACGGGAGTTACAACGCAGGGAGAAACGCTAGAAAAAGCAATAGAAAATTTGAAGGAGGCCGTCTCTCTATATCTAGAAGAGGCATCTGAAGAAGAGTTAGGACTTCAAAACAGGGAAATAGTTGCCATTCTGAGGATAGAAGGCTGATCTAATGAAACTACCCAGGCTTTCTGGAGAGGAAGTTGTTAAAGTCCTCATTTCTAAGTTTGGGTTCAGGATATCAAGACAAAGAGGAGATCATGTTGTTCTTGTGAAATTCATAGATTCCGAAAAGAGGGTTACGGTGGTTCCACTACATAAAGAGCTAAAACCTGGGACTCTTCTTGGAGTTCCTAAGCTTGCAAGAATATCGAGAGAAGAATTTCTAGAAGCTCTCAAGAAAAAATAAAGATCACATTTTTCCCTGCACGTGTTTTCCTCTTTAGTAGAGAGGAATCAGTTCTTACAGTCTTTATGAGGGAAGAAATACATTATAGAATGCTTATCTACAGGATCTTTAGAGGGGATCTTGTACTCCGACCACCTGAAACATCCTCTGCATTTAACGTTCAATGTGCGCACTTACTTGCGCTTATCCCCTTAAAACGTTTTAATTCCTCATGAGAAGAGTTTGAGAAAAGTAAAGAGCTTTTCATCTCACAGGCCCTTCATTTATCTCTTATTGCCTTGAAACCTTATCTGGAATTTCATTTGCCACGATAGCTTTGGTATACCTCTTAGTAACTCTAAGAAGTTCTTTGTCTTCTGTAACAAGAGTAAAAACCACTTTCGATGGTGGCCACCAAGTAAGAAGCATCATAGTAGGTTATCCCTTCATCTATTGCAATCTTGAGAACGTTAACCTTGTCCTTTGAAGCCTCTCTTCTCAATACGGGCAGACCGACTTCTGGCCTGGAATGAAAAGTTATGTAGCTCTGTGGTGCTGCATTGATATGGCGGAAAAGGGATCTGTCAACTTTTCCTGAGGAGGATAAGTACCTGAAATAGTAATCTTAGCTGCTTCTAAGACCCCTAAAAAATGTTTAAATATATGTTTAAACATAACAGCCCGATAAGCCTTGCCGAAAACAATTACCATCAGAGATGAGGTCTACGAGAAGTTGTTAAAGGTGAAAAGAGAAGGTGAAAGCTTTAGTGAGCTTTTTGAGAGGCTTATCGAAGGCATGGATCCTCTAGAAACTCTGAAAAAGCTCAGGGGTTGTGTCGAGTTCAAGGATAAGGAGAAGATGCTTTCAGAAATTTACGCTAGGAGAGAGGAGAGAAGGCTATGATAGTGCTTGATACTGACGTTCTAATTGAGATTTTCGACAAGAAATCCTCTAAAGGGGATGAAGCTCTCAATAAAATCGTTGAGAGCGGTCAAGACATAGCAATAACCTCTATAAATCTACACGAGATCCTTTACGGCCTTTATAAGTATGCGAAACCGATTAGGGACGTTCTACTACTGCCAGTAATTGACTTCACAAAGAAAGATGCAAGCCTGTCTGCAGAAATAGAACTTAAGGCAGAGAGAGCAGGGAAACCTGTACGCAGAACCGACGCCATGATAGCTGCTATCGTCATAAACAGGGGTGCATTCCTTTACACCTTTGATTCAAGGCATTTTGAACCCTTAAAGCCCTTTGGTCTCAAACTCTTCTCTGAATAGAGATCTTAGACCTATTTCTGCCTTAAGGCAGGTGGACATTCTCATAAGCCTCGGAATGTACAACTCTAGGAGCGAAGCCCTAAGGGAACTAATTAGGCCTGGTATAAAGAGTTTGAAGGGCATATTTGAGGTAGCAGGGATCGTGATGAAGCCCGAAGTTCAAGGACCTCTAACGCCATCGATGTCTAATACTAAACCAAAAAGTTAGTCAATTATCCTTTTTACGAATGGTATGTTGTCAAAGTGCTTATCAAAGCTGTAGATCTCTTTAATACCCTTCCTCTTGCATATTATTGAAGCCAAAGCATCGTTAGGACTCACTTTATACCTCTCCGCTATTACAAGCGATTCTTCATAGTCCTCACTTTTGACTTCATCTATTTCCAAGTTAGCCATCGCTAGCAAACTTTCGAGAAGTTCTAAACTCTTAGAAAGACCAGTTCTTGCTTCAACTATGTTAATTACTTCAGATAAATGAACAACTGAAGTTAAGACATTCTCACCTTTATCTATTCTCCTCAGTATCTCCTTAGCCTTCTCCTTAGCCTTTGCTTCTTTTTGCGATAACCTCTTTTTTGGCTTCAAATACGCGAACAGAAAGACGGAGGAGTCTAGGTATCTAACCATATAAGGTCCCTCGTACCTTATGAACATCTGAGAAGTCTTCTACTTCGATCTCTATTGCATCGAAAAGATCGGAAAGTTTCAATCTCTTTCTTAAGGGTCTAATTAAGATCTCCTTATCGCTTATCTTAACCATTATGACCCTCTCACCCCAATTTTTCCTCCAATCAGAAGGAATTGTAATTCTTCCCATTTTATCTAAATTTCTCAAAATGACTTTCATTTTCCAAAATGATTAGAAAATGGTAAATATAAATATTTCAGAATCATTCTTAAGGATTCGATTGAGCACTGATATAAGGAAGCAGATTTCTTTTCTTTGTTTTTCAGCGCGCTCACGCGCCGACTCTGGGCTTGCCAAAAAAGGCAAGCGGGTTCAGAGTGCTAGAGCTGAGAGATTATTGAAGTCCAATGATTCCATCTCGTACTGTGAATAATGAAAGATCTATGCATTGTAAACCCTCAAATCCATTGTGCGCATCAGCTTCCTTTCTGGCCACTATTATTCTCTTTCCCTAATTGTGATCACTTTCTTTTCCAAAGCAACAGAATTATTACAAATGCGGCAGCAACAATCCCGCTGATGGCTGGAATGACTAACTTCATTTTAAATGGCGAAGGAGACGGTGATGGTGAGGGTGCTGGTTGAGTTGGAGATGGAAGAGGGGTCTGAAGAAGAGTTGGGACTTCAAAACAGGAGATAATTGTAACATTCAGCTACCTGATTACATAATCTAGAGATATCTCTCATCATTAAAGTCATTCATTATTCTTATTGAAGAAAGTTTAAGCCGTTTCTGAGAAAGAGTTAAGAGCATTATAATGGACATTAGAAAAGAAAAAATAGAACCAAGCGTATCCTGGAGAGGACCCGTTTGATTCCAAGCGTACTTATAGGCCTTGGGCTTTGGCTGCTAATTTTCCTGCCAAGCTCTGCTATAGGTGGTCTCCTGTCGAAAACGAGGTTAAGGAAGAACGCTGCCTTAGTGGGTGCTGTTGTTCAAGTGTTGTTCATTGTTCTTTCCATTCTTGTAGTGCTTTTCCTCTTTGGAGCTGACTTCAAAAGTTTTGGGTTTAAGGTAGATGTGTTTCACACGTTGAACTCGTTAACGGTGTCGCTCCCAATAGCCTTATTGCTGGCATTTCTATCAAGCCTTTTGACTAAGTCGGAGGCGTATAAGCCTCGCTTTCTTCCCGAGAACTTCCTCTTCTTAGCGTTGTCTGCATTGTTGCTGGCCCCTCTTGCAGAGGAGCTTGTCTATAGAGGCGTACTTGAGGGCTACCTTCTTAAGAGCACCAGTACTTGGGTTGCCATTGCTCTTCCAGCAGCTCTCTTCGCTTTACAACACATAACTCCATTCTCATCAGCTCCAAGAAAGGTTCTTGTATTAGTAGTTGTTAACGCGCTAGTGCTTGGCATTCTGGCAGGATACTACAGAGCGGCTGGTCAGTCCATTATGCCAGCGATAACTGTTCATGCAACATTCAATTTGGCTGGCATCGTGGTAGAGAAGGTCTGCGCTTAAATTCCTAGCGCCCTCTCCTGTACTAGAGCCTAACCCTGCCAAGTTCGTGGTCGCACCAGAAGAAGCCTGGCTCCTCCTTGCCAGAGCCTAGGGAGGATCTTGACCCTTTCTTCAGCTTCAGGATTCCCAGCTTCTCAAGGATGCGCAGGATCTTCTCCCTCTCCCCCTCCTCGAAGGGCTCCAGCCCCTCGTAAATGGCCCTCCTGTCCACCTTAATTATTCCAAGGTCCGAAAGCTCTTTTATCAGCATAAGCGTCTCGTAGTCGCTCCTCCTGCCTATCCTGGCCTTCTGCTTTATAAGAATGGTTCTCACGCAATCTGATGTCTTCTCATAGACATATTTGCCGAGCCCGTAATCCCTAGCGTACTGGAAGATTCCAGCCCTATCCTCTAAGAGACCTCCTAACCCCTCTCTGGTGGCTGAAAGCTTACCCATTTTTCCCTAATCGAGGAGATCACACCATTAGCTACCGCTAATGCCTCGTGGATTATGGAGATTATCTCAGCACTCATGACTTCCTCACCTCCAGAGCGCGCGCCAAACTCTTAGTACAGAGACCCTGGATCCACCCTTTCTATCCCCTCAACTTCCTCGTAGGCCTCGTCAAACGACAGTATTTTGCCGTCCGTAAGCAAAGCTGTGGCCGCATAGTGGGAGTCGAAGAAACCAAGGCCGAACTTTCTCCTCAGCCTTACAGCAGTTAAAACAGTTTCAGGGTTTACGGGAAGGAACCTCAAGCCAGGGATTACTGCAATGGCCGAGACATCCCTCTCTAGTTGATCCTCTCTCCCCCTGCTTTTGTATATAAGTTCCATTTCAAGCAGGGCCGCGCTAGAAACCTCAACCTCAATCTCCCTTCTCATGATCTTCTCAAATAAGGCTCTAGCTACCTCATGGTTTGGATCCTTTTTATTCAGCAACGCAAAGAGGACGTCGTTCTCAAGCATCATTTCCCAGTCTCCTCCTCAGCCTGTCTTTCAGCCTCCTTCCTAAGCTCTGAGAAGAGGACGTCCGTTGTGAACGCACCGTCAAGGATCTCAAGAGGATCCTCGGGTAGCGGTATTACCTCAAGCCTCTCCCTGATTGGTATTAAAAGAACCCTCTTCCCTATCTTCAGCCTCTCCCTTATCCTCTTTGGGATGAGGATCCTTCCTCGAGAATCGACCTGAACTACAACCGAGTTCTTTACCCCCATTTTTCCCACAATATTGGAATTAATGGGAACATATTAAACTATACGCATTTAGTGGGAAAATTTATCACAAATGAGAGATAGATCCTGACGCAATCGCACGCGTAATTGATGCAATCCCCTACCGTGCTTTGCTCCTTGCCTACACTCTAGTCGGAGTGCTCGAACCAATTACAAGGATGTGGTTGGTCATCAGATCAATCGAACTACGCCTTAAAGAAGGGAGGAGGATCGAGTTCTTCAATCTCGTCATCCGCCCTCATGAGCGGATTTGACACTCTCCGCGCTAGCGCACGCTTCAAACGTTAAGAAGGGATTAAGAATATATGATATGCTAATAATTATATACGTACACGTAGAAGCATACATGAAACTGGTATGTCGCGAACGGTACCATTAAGGCTTGAAGATAGAGACCTTAGACAGGTGGACTTTCTCGTAAGCCTTGGAATGTACAAATCTAGGAGCGAGGCCCTAAGAGAACTAATTAGACTTGGTGTAAAGAGTTTGAAGGGCATATTTGAGGTGGGGGAAGCTGTGATGAAGCTCGAAAAACTAGAGAAGAAGGAAGGAGACGTTCCTATTAAGCTGAAAGGAGCTCTTGAGCAGCTTTTAGAGGAGAGGGAGAGGTTCAAATGAGCTACATTGACACTAGCGTAATAGTAGCAGCCCTAGACCCATCCGACCGCAGAAGAGATCAAGCTAGAAGGGTTTTGGAGGGAAGAGAAGATAAATTCATTTCTGAGTTGGTTTTGGCTGAGCTCTCAAGTGTCCTCGCCAGAAGGGAGGAGTTGAAGGAGTTAGCCTCTGAGCTGGGAATTAGGGAACATTTGGTCCTGCCTGCCATCTTGATTTACCTGATCAAGAGGTTTGACCTCACCTACATGAAGGTTAATGGGTTGGTAGGACTCCCTGCCATAGGAGAACTTTATTCTCCTATGGCTTTTGCAGTGATTTGGTCCACTAAGCTCAAACTTAGGACTTTGGATTTGTTCCACCTAGCGTATGTCAAGATAATGAAGGATGAGGGTTCACCGGTGCGAAGCATCCTCACAGCTGACAAAGAATTCCAAAAGGCAAAAGAAATTATGAAGAAGGAAATTGGTGTTGAAGTATCCCTCATTGAATGATTTCGAGTATTGGCCTGCTATCTCAAAGCCCGAGGTCTCCGAGAATCCCGGTAGACGAGATTGAAGACGCCTTTCACACTAAGATGGAAAACTATTGATGATTTAATGAGAGCGCGCTCTTATCAACCTCACAGCTCCCGTAGAGCAAACGGTAGTGCATAAACCGCATCCAAAGCACTTCTCCTTATCAACTGCACACTTGTCCCTGACAATGCTCCTAGCCTTAAATACGCAGTGCTCTATGCAGGCCCCACACCCAATGCACTTGTCAGGATCAACCACGGATGACTCTATTCCAACCCTTTCTAGGACCTGCAAAATGGGTGTGACCCTCGATTATTATCGTAATAATTCTGTAAATTGATTCCTGAAAATTTAAAAACCGAGGAAGCTCTTCTAAGCCAAAAAGTGACATTCCTTGATTTTCTTTAAATTTCATTTATTTTATCGTTAGCTAATTCTTCAGTAAAATTTGAGAAGGTAGATCCATATCTCTTGGCGCCGAGGCTAAGGTTTCCTAATTCTAATCGCTTTTTCCTTTTTTCTTTCTTAGAAAAGACGCACACAATCTTTTGAAACATGGTCTATGTGTTATGAGGAGCGTATGTTATCCAACAAGTGGTTGTTAAGGAAAGAACCCAAATTCGCAGGTATAACATACCTTCGTAGAACTAATTTAGGCGAGATACCACTTAGCTTGGTGATCCCATGGGCGAGCAAGATAAGGGAGCAGCATACTGGATATCGGTTCTAGCAAGCGTAATAGGAATTGGTATGATCTGTATAAGTTTCTACTACGCGTTAAAGCTCTTCTGGGGATCCATGCTTCCACACAATTTAGAATCTGGGTTAACCAAGCTCGTGGCCATCCTTACTAAGCTGGTACCGCTTGCATTGGGCATGACGGCTGGAGGATATCTCTTGGATAGGAGCCTTTGGGTCCTGCTGAAGCTTAAGGGAAGGATCTAAGATGAGCACACAAGTGCTCCTGAGAGCTGTTATGGGAACTTTATTCATCCTATATCTAAGTCCATGGATTTTACTGGCCCACTCGCTTCAGGAAGGTATGATTGGAGTAAAATCCAAACCTGACGGTTCCCTATTCCTGTGGAATGATTCTCCGATTACAATAGAACTGAAGCTTACTTTCTATGCTAAAGATCAAATCGTCTACTTCGTAGAAAAAACTTTGAGGCCAGACGATAGGGCTTCCATCAAGCTTCCCCCAGAGGTAGCAGGAACCGACAGCATAGGGATTCAAATCTCAACCATGGAGATTGTGAAGGTGGAGGCGAAGTGGTCCTTCGGATAAAATTCAAGGACGAGGAGCTAAGGCTCTTAGATTTCAAGAACGGACTGAAGAGGGCTTTGTATTCCATTTTATTTTGGATCATTTTGATGGGCATCGCTTCCCTGTTACCAAAGCCAGGAGAGCCCTTTGAATTTGCTCCTCCCACCTTCGAGGATTTACTAGTCCCTGAGATGATTATTTACGCGTTCTTAGCGTTTGTTTCTGGACTGCTTCACCGCACTCTACTTGCTCCAGCCCTCTCAATATGTACTGGGTTCTATCTAGCATATCAGATGATTCAAATTCCTGGGGAGATCTCCGTTAACATACCTCAAGGAAAAGTGCAAGTTAACATGTCTCCACTTATAGAGATACTCATTGCTTGGATCCTGCTCGACTCGCTTCTTTGGGCAATTGAACCAATTTCTCAAAACAAACTCAAACAAAGGAGAAAGCGCTTGGTTTGACTTTATGCTTGCTTAATTATCTATGGTGCTCTATATTTTACCATCTTCATTAAGATCCTTAACATTGGCAACGGTTTTTATTTGTTTAAGAGTCAAACCAAGAGGCATCTCATGAAGGTTGTCGTCTGCGATAAGGAAAAGTTCCTTGAAAATTCTTTAGGAGAACATCAACGAGAGCTGTTTGTATCTTCAAGCTAGTCGTCAGTTTTCAAATCTATCGTCAGATCTCTTCTTCCTAACAAAATGGACCCTTTTCTCTAGCCAGCCTATTCTCACATTATTTCTGAAATCAAATTCCGGGACATATGGTTTTATGTCAAGCAGTGGCGTTCCATCAAGGATGTACCCCTTCAATGTGAAGGGTGCATCCCTCTACCCTAACTAGACGAACTACTGAGATGCCTATTGGGTTCGGGCGCCTTAGTGCTCTAGTCGCAAATACTCCGCACTTCTGATTGTCAACAAATGGCTTTACTAGAAGGGAGTATCCCTTGGATTTGTGAAAGTGGTAAACCAAGATTATGTGTGAGAAACCCTCTATATCCTTGAGACCCTCACAAAACTCAGAAAAGACTTCTACAGTACCAAATATTTCCCTGGTGCCCGTTGGCTGTATAGGCACTCCTCTAACATTTTTAAACGGAGAATGGATTATGCCTATTGGTCTATACCTTATTTCTTTCTCTTCTACTCCGTGCATCTTCTAATCCCATCTCGATAGTGGAAGCCAAGCTTATAGTGCTCAGATTATCAAAAAGGCAGTCTCAAAAGAGGAAATTGATCTTGGAAAGGTTTAGAGAGGGGCTTAAAGTCTTATTGAACGATGAAAGGCTTTCCCAGACCATAATAACGAACTCTGATGTGGAGGAGATAGCTGATAAGCTTCTGTTAGAAGCTGGTATTAGGGACTACTTAGACAGGCTGATCTACTCGAGTGCAGCTTATTTCAGCGCCATCCTATTGACAGAGGCCGAAACTTTGAAGGGAATAAATTTAGAAGGTCTTCCATGTCCAAGTAAAGTGATAAAATGGGGTGAACTAGCTGAATTCATTGGTTAAACATGAGAAGTAGGTCCTTTCGAATAGCCCTTCCTTTTAACATGCAAATGAGCATACAACTTCTAGAGGTTCTGATGTAACCCCTTGTTCCCAGAGATCATGTACATTGCTCAATGAACTGTCACGAAATCTCTCTTATGACGTCCCTTAGACTAGTAATTCTAGTAGTTTCAGCTCATTACGCTCCTGCAATTGTCCTTTCAGCAACGATCCTATACTAGTACCGGGTTATTGGACCAGTAAGCATAAGGGAACTCGCTCATCTTCCTTGGGCCCATAACAAACGCAGGAGCAATCCAAAGAGAGACTGCAAGCATAGCCCTAAAAAGAAGGGATGGATCCGAGAAGCCCGTTTATCAGGTTTGACTTCAATTGAAGAACTTATCCTACAATGAGGAACCATAAACTAAGGCAAGATAGCTATTTGTCTTTTGTTAAGCAACCAAGTTGAGATCGTTGTTTGGATCCTCTCCATCTATAATTTATAGGGAATCTATCCATTCGCTTTGAAGAAGAACTGAAGAGTTACAAAACTCACTTTCCTATCTTTTTATAATATTCACTTTTCTGAAAGGAGCTGTGGACATAGTAGTGCTGGGCAGCGTAGCTCAGGATACCTACCTCTACGTGAGAGGTGGGTTTTCTCTAGGATGTTCTAGAGTTGCCGAGTCGTTTAGGATTGGGGGAGGTGGTTCAGCAGCAAACACAGCGGTTGCTCTGGCAAGACTAGGTCTAAAGGTCGGATTCTTGGGTGCAGTTGGAGCTGACGATGTGGGTTCTTTTCTGAAAGAAGACCTAATGAGGGAGGGTATCGACGTCTCACAAGTTCAAGTTCTGAAGGATCATCTGTCCTCAAGGGTCTACGTAATAGTGGACTTAGATTCAGGTGAGAGAGGTATGGTCGGATTAAGGGATGCATGCAACTTCCTCCAGATCAGAAGCATGGAATACATCTCACAAAGCAGCTTGCTTCATGTCTCGGGGTACATGCTTCAAGAGGAGCCCGGTAGAAGTAGAACTCTCGAGATAATGAGAAAGGCCAAAGAACTTGGAGTTACTCTCTCCTTAGATTTAACTCAAGAAATCGCTCAAAGATCCCTCATAAAGAGAGCTGGGGAGATAGATTTTCTTTTGGGAAATGAGAGCGAGTTCAGGCTGCTTGGATATGAGCCATCCGAAATGAGCCTTAAGATCGCTAGGAGAGAGTTGGGATGTCAGAACATAGTGGTTAAGCTTGGAGCTAGAGGAAGCGCAGCCCTAATGGGAGATGAGTTCATTCACAAGGGGGCCTTCAGGGTAAAAGTAGTTGACACAACGGGAGCTGGAGATGCATTTAATGCCGGCTTTCTCTATGGTATCATCAAGCAATACAGCGCTGAAGATTGTTTGGAGATAGGCAATGCTCTAGGCGCTTATGCATGCATAGGGGAGGGAGCGAGACATCTCCCTAAAAAAGAGGAAGTAGAATTAATGCTAGGGAGGAAAATATGATGTCAAGGATAGTTGTTCAGATATACTCGATGACCTCTCCGGAAGAGGCGGCGATGGTCTCATCCCTTGGAGCGGATCATGTTGGTATGATGGTCTGGCTTAAGGAAACTCATTTGCCAATCCTATCAGTTCAGGACGCAAGAAAGGTTGCCAGAGGGGTAGAGGGAAGTTCGAAGGTGGTTATAATACCTACAACGCATGACGTAGGTGAGATCATTGAGATAGTTGAGAAAGTTGATCCAGATTATGTGCAAATAGCCAGTTATCCCAACTACTTGAGTTTTGAGTCCTTTGTCCTCCTTTCGGAGAAGCTCAGATCCGGAGGAACGAGGGTGATAAGGGTCATCCCAGTAAATGGGCATAAGAGCCTTGAAATGGCCTTACTTTATGAGAGGCATTGCGACGTCATAATGACTGATAGTGCTGGGAAACCGCCCTTTCCACACGTCAGAGGATTCATAGGAGGTACTGGAAAAACTCATAACTGGATGATAAGCGCAGAGATAAGGAAAAGGATTAAGAAGCCCCTTATTTTGGC
>QMVZ01000039.1 GCA_003661365.1 Thermoproteota archaeon
ACCAGCGGTGTTTTTCCCTCTTTAATCAAGGAAATTCCCTTTGAAACCATGTTTTCAATGTCCAAGATGGTTATGTCCCTTCCTCCTAGCCCAGTCACATACGAGACAATAGGGATGTCTAGACCGAATGTGTGAAGAGTTGCCCTAATGTCCCCCGAAAGAGGTCCTGAAAAACCAAAGGAAATGCTCCTATCTATAACTATGGCGCCTCTTTTACCTTCTAGCTCCTTCCTAATGTCTTCTGAAGGAAATGGCCTGTATAGTCTTATTTTTAGGAGTCCTACATTCTCCCCGTCCTTCCTCATTTTATCTACTGCAGCTTCTGCCTCAGAAGCCAATGTTCCTGCCGTAATGATCAGGTAATCGGCGTCTTCGGTTCCATATTTTTTAACAGCCCCTCCATGTTTGAGGTCAAAGAGTTCTCCATACTCCTCACTGTATTTTTCGAATAGATTCAATGCTTTTTTCATGGATTTGTGTATAGACCATCTCATTTCTTGGTATGGTTGATCGGGAAGCACTAGAGGGCCGAAGGAGATTGGATTGGACGGATCTAGCCTCCAATGTGGAGGATCATAGGGTGGCAGAAACTCATCGACCTCCTCTTGTGGAGGGAGGTAAACTGGCATATAGGTGTGGCTCAGCACAAACCCATCAAGACAGACCATAAAGGGAAGGAGAACCTCTGGGTGCTCAGCAACCCTATAGAGGGTTATCACAGTATCTAGAGCCTCCTGATTTGAGGAGACGAAAGAAATTATCCACCCTGTATCTCTCTGAGAGATCGCATCCTGGTGGTCAACGTGTATGTTCCAAGGGGGTCCTAATGCCCTGTTGACTACAGCCATTCCAACAGGGGTCCTTGAGCCAGTAGCCCAGTGGAGCATCTCATGCATTAGGAGCAGTCCTTGACTCGCAGTAGCAGTAAAAACCCTTGCACCGACAGCTGAAGCTCCTATGGCAGCTGCCATTGCGCTGTGCTCGCTTTCCACTCTTATCATCCTAGCGTTCATTTCCCCGGAAGTTATTAGCTCTGAAATAAGCTCCACTATTGTTGTTTGAGGAGTTATAGGATATGCTGGAACTACCTGAACTCTTGCCAGTTTTGCTGCATACGATACAGCGTGATTCCCTGTAAGGATCTTCCATTCACCAGCTTCCTTTCTCTCATCTTTGCTTTTTGCAATCATCCTGATTCCTCCTCTTCAACCATTGAAATAGCTCCTACGGGGCAATTATCTGAGCAAACACCACAACCCTTGCAGTAAGTGTAGTCTATCTCTGGAAATCCATCTCTCCCCTCTTTTATGGCTTCTTCAGGGCAAACAAGCCAGCACATAAAGCATTTTGTGCATTTATCCTTGTTTATGATGGGTTTGAATACCCTCCATAAGCCTGTCTTCCCTGCAGCTCCTTCAGAGGGTTTTGAAACAGGAATAACTATAGGAACCTTCTCTCGCGATACTTCTGTCAGCGCAAACACCCAAGTATCAACCCGAGACATGATTAATATTTTTAACTAATTCTATAAAGCAAAAAGAGAAGAGGAGCGAGGGCTCCGGCGTTAGGAGCTTTGCTCTCACTCGCCTCTTCTAGCTGGTTTTGGTTCTTCTTTCACGATGATGGTTCTGTCATCGAACGTTAATTCGAGTACCTCTCCTGAGAGAGTACCCGGCTTTACTGCTACCTCTATAGGCTCGTCCTCTCTCATCGGATAGAATATGCGCCATACGGCCGCCTTAAAGCCTGGATTTCGCTCCTCTAGAAATTCTAGGATTCTATCTGTCATGGGAACTCCTACACGACCGGCTGACATTTCGTTTCACCTCGTTCATGGGCTAAGTACTGGAGCCCAACTTCCTTCTCTGGAAGTAATTTAAAACTTTACCACTTTTACCATGTTGTCCTTTAGAAAGACCTCTTAGATGTTCTGTTGCCCTATTTCAGCTCTACACAAGCTTCAGGATACTTAAATATGGGGTTTGATCCTTTCATACACGTTCTAAGGGTGAATTGAAGTTATGGGCGCAATGATCCCTAGGAGATCTCAACAGTTGTTTGCTGGAATAAATTCCTCATTTGATGAAGCTAGATTTGTGGTTATCCCGGTACCTTATGATTCATCCACAACATGGCTTCCAGGAGCCAGATTTGGTCCTTCTGAGGTTATAGATGCCTCCAGATACCTTGAGCACTACGACATTGAATTGAAACAAACCTTTGGGGGCATTTGGACGATGGAAGAGATCGAGCCAGTTAGAGCATCTGCAGAAAAGACGCTTGAGAGAATAAAGGATGCCATAGGTTGGATCATTTCAGAAGGAAAGTTTCCAATATTATTAGGCGGAGATCACTTAATAACGGTAGGAAGCGTTGCGGCGTTTAAGGAGAGATATGAGGATTTTTTGTGTCTCTTTTTTGACGCTCATGCTGATCTGTACGACGAATATGAAGGAAGCAAGTACAGCCATGCATGCACAGTTAGGAGGTGTTATGAGATCGCAGGAAAAGCAGTTGTCTTTGGAGTTAGGTCTTTAGGGGTTGAGGAGATTGAGTTCCTTAAGGGAGAAAAAAATGTAGTTGTTGTAACCGCCTCAGATGCGAGAAACGATCCTGAAGAGAGATTAATTGAGGCCTTAGATAGATTTCAAGGGCTCTCCGTTTATTTAAGCTTCGATGTGGATTTTCTGGATCCTTCTATAATGCCATGCACAGGAACTCCCGAGCCAGGAGGTTTCGACTGGTACACCACTACAAAGCTTCTCAAAAGGGTATTATCTTCAAGGAAAGTCATAGGGATGGATTTTGTTGAGTTTAGCCCAGTAGTAAATAGGAAGGATGCTGCTTACCTCTTGGCTAAGCTTATCTACAAATCAATAGGATATTTGACTCTCTTCCAATAAAGTTGATTTGGCAAATTGAATTATTGCTCTAGTGTTTGTATTGCCCTAATAAATTCAAAACAAGCGAAGCTAGAAAGTTTGAGATTTTGGCTGTTTGAGAATGTAAGAAGATGCTGAAAAGGAAAGTAAAAGTATGTTAAGCCTCTAAATTGCCTTTGAATCGCTTCGATATAATTCAACCATTTATCCGGTTAAACAGACACAAAAGTTGGCTAATTTTTTATAATTTAAAAAGAAAAATTCAATAATGAAGAGGCTAGGGATATCAAAAATTTCCCTAAGTTTGGCTGTCCTCGTATTATCGGTTCTGTTGAAAAGGCGAATCTGTTGAGAAGAACAAGACGAGATAGCGTATGAATACGTGTCCTTTGAATTAGTTAAGGATCTGATATTGTCTGTACTGAGACTAAAGGGTGGTTAGAATGGCGACCGGAGGTTACGTCGATATTTTTCTTAACAATATGAGAGAAGCTAACGATCCTAAGTCAGCCTGCAATAATTGGTGGTTGATTAAGGATAATTACATCAACAAGTACAGAAACTTTCTACCTGAAGATCTCCTAAAATTCATTGAAGAAGCCGAGGTTGTAACCGAGGAAGACTTGGAAAGATTAAGGCAGGAAAATATTGATTTACACGTTAAGGACGATCCCAGAGTTTGTTTTGAGTTTTTAGCACTCATTCCAAAGGTTCTATACAAGCTCATGCACGTCTTTGGTTATCCGAAAATGAGAATAAATGGAGATGGCTGGTTCTATTATCTTTTCAAATACAAGGGGCATTTCCTGCTTGTAAGCGACATGGATGGAGTCCTTGACATAATGCATATGACACCCCACCCTAAAGGAGAAGCGTCAAAATCCCCACCTCAAGATGGAGCTGAGGAGATTCTGAATGAGTTCTCAGATTTCCTGCTTAAGTTTGCAATCACAGCAATTCCCTTGAACTTTGCTGATACTTTTGTGTTCCTCTAATGATCCATAGGTTTCTAGGGTTTGTCGATGGAGATTTAGCTTTGCTAGTTTCACTTCATGATCTCGTCTATCCAAGCCTTGCCTAAAGTAGTCTTGAGCCTCAATATCGTTTTGATCAGAGTGTAGGATGGAATAATTGAGACGAATATGTGAATTGCGTTGAATACAGCTGTCAGAAGTAAAGTCCAGAGTAGTGCAGAGAAATCGCTTGACGCATCTAGTCCTATTGTCTGAAGGCAGCTCTTAGCGAAGGACATCCACTCGGGGAAGAAAACGTAAAGAACTAAGAAGTTTGCCACGGACATTGCAATTATCCTTAATATTCCCCCAAAAAGCATACCCAAGGCCATGAATGATTTTAGCGAGGGGTTTCCTGGTAGTCTGCGCCTTAGTGCTATGCCAGCCCAAAAGCCCAGAATGGTCGAGGCTACTGCAGCGTACTTCAAAAAGGGTCCAAGAATAAAGCCAGCCCTGAAGGTCAGGATTAGCCAGTGAATCGTTGAGGTGACCATTCCTCCAAGCGGTCCCATGATCATGAAGGCTAGAATGTCGGGTATCTCTGCAAGGTCGAACTTAAGATAGGGAAGGAGCGGGAATGGAATTTCAGCCTTAATTAGCGACAACATACCTGCCATAGCTCCGAAAACCGCTACTTGAGCGGTAAACATGCTCTTATTCTCAATAAAACGGAAATTTGGGTGAACTACCCTTGCACCTTCTCTAGCCTTGGGTTTCATTTTTGATACACTCCTATATCTTTTGCTAGACCTGTTCCGAAATTGAAAGGTTAAAAAATTATCTAATTTTGGAATTCAATCCTAGAAGCGTGGACCCGGCAAGTTCATACAGCTCTAGGCTAACAACTTCATAACTCTTCAAAGACAAGCGCTCTGTTTTTTGTAGCAGTCAGAAACTTATCTAGTTTCTTAAGAAGGTCGTCTAAGCCTTCTCCTGTCAGAGCCGACACCTTAGTATATGGTATATCTCCCAAATCATCTTCCAAGCTCTCAATTCTGCTGGATAACTCCTCTTCGCTTAGCTTATCGATCTTGTTGAGGGCTAGGAAGACAGAATCCGTCTCGCCGCGTAGACTCCTTATTAGCGAGAGCCCTTCCTTAAGCTTCAGTTTTACCAGTTCTATCTTCTCCGAAACATCCAGAACAAGTACTATGGCGTCCGCATACTTCAGATCCAGTAAGTTCAGCTTAAACGAGTGAAACAGCCTGGGATCGAGGTCTATCACGAACCCGATGGTATCAACCAAAAACACCCTTCCGCCCATGATGGAGGAGTACTTGCTGGAGAGCGTCGTAAAGGGGGCGTCGCTTACTGGCTTGTCCAGACCAGTTAGGGCATTGAATAAGGACGTTTTCCCTGCGTTGTAGTAGCCAGAGAGGACGACTATGCTCCCCTCCTCCTTCCTCCTCAGAATTCTCTCTTCCTTTAACTCCATCAGCCTTTCTATCTTGGTTCTAGTCTTCTTTATCCTCTTTTGTACTGCTCTTAGGACCTTATGATATGCGTACTCTCCTCCTCCCCTGAAGCCCGCTCTCATCCTCTTGTACCTGACTGATGCCCTGTACTTAATGTAAGGAAACGATTTCTGAAGGATTGCAAGCTTTATCTGAAGGTTTGAAAGGATGTCCTTTGCCTCCTGCTCGAAGATCTTCAGAGTAACCTCGTACCTATCCAGAACCTCGACGCCAAGCGCCCTTTCCAAGTTCCACTTTTGCTTGCTCGTTAGGATGTTGTAAACGGCGAAGAGATCTGCATCATACATCTCAAGCTTCTTGCTTATCTCCTCAACCTTTCCAGGCCCGAAGAGATATGCCGCACTTGGGGACTTCCTCGTCTGGATCACTCTATAGACTGGGCTGTAACCAAGAGCTAAAAGCAAGTTTTCCAACTCTTGCATCCTGACTTTGTAGAGCCAGTGATCGTGAACGTTTGTTTTAAGCATGCCAGTTACTACTTTCTTAACCACTTTCACTCCTCCGATTTTCGTCCAGAGGGCGGTATCTCCGGCCTCTCGAACAATTCCTTCGGTCCTTTTATGGTGGCGTCTATTATAATTTTCGATCTTGGGTATTCGATGGGCACTTTTTCCCCTTTCACTGCCAAAAATCTTATGTTGCTGTGATCCAGGCTTGATCCCAAGATATCAGCTATCACCTTGTAATCCCTAGAAGGATCTGCCCTTTGAACCACCGCTTTCATTAACTCCTCGTAGTTCTCCACATCTACATCCTCGTCCACAATTATGATCCTCTTCAGGCTTTTATGAGCAACTATCGCATTTAATGCAACTAGCATCGGCTGTTCATCCCTTTCCTTCTTAATGCTGATGGCTACTTCAACCCACATTCCTCCCGCGGGGGTCATGCAGAGGTTTTTGACCTCAGCTACTTTCGAAACAGATTCTTCTAACAGGGCCTCGACAGGAAGTCCCATGAGTATCTCGTGCTCTTTTCCACCGGGAAGGAGTGCTTGATAGATGGCATCCTTTCTCCTCCAGATCTTTGAGACCTCTAAAACTGGCTGTTTGCGTACTACGTCCTTTCCAAGGATCTCGTAGAAAGGACCCTCCAACTCCCTGATCCTAGGGAGGATTTTGCCCTCTAGGACTATCTCAGCATTTCCCGGCATCTTAGCTTCCACAGTCTCGCAATCGGTAAGTTCAACAGGACTTCCTGAGATTGCTCCAGCAATGCCCAGCTTGTCCCTATCCTCAGCTGGCGTGGCACCTGCTATGAGTATGTTCATTCCTACACCGATAGCTACGGACACATTAAGCTCTCTCCCCTCTTGCTCTGCTTTAGTTATGAGTCTATGGAGCTTTCTCCCCTCTACAGCCCTTAGAACCAGCCTGTTCCTTGATATTGGGGTCATTCTATGGTAGGATGCTGAGAACTTTCCCGTTTCATCTTCGACTATAACTATACCAGTTGTGATGTAGGGTCCTGGCTCCCCAGAATAGTGCTTCAATATCGGTAGATCCCTCCTCAGATCGAACTCTTCCAAACCAATCTCTTTAACTGGAGCCCTTTCCGATTCTACTGGTAGAATTGGGTTGTTTATAGCTTTTCTAAGCAGTTCTCTCAGTTCTTTGCGGGTATTTAGCCCTAAAACTTCCAAAATAAATCTAATATTGCTGCAAATACCTCCAGCAACTCTTATAGGGCTCGGACTTCCGTCGCTTAACAGGGGTTTTTCAAAGAGGATTGCCCTCTTTCCATCCTCTGCCTTCAGCTCTCTAGCTATTTCGTACATTACAGATCTCGGTTCTTTGATGCTCAGTAGCAATCCCTTCTGCTCTAGGATTTCAACGGCCTCTCTGAAGTTCTGCATTTTTGTAGTCCTCCCAAACCAAGGATGTAAATTTTTACTGAAAAATTAAATCCCTACTTAGGGTCCATTAGAGTTCGAAGTCATGAATGAATTAAAGAGGGATCGACTTGAAGTTCGGGAAGACCCACTACATCTCGGAAATAACCCCAGAACTCCAGGGTCGGGAAGTTGTTGTTGCTGGATGGGTTTATAGGAAAAGAGACTTGGGGTCAGTGCAATTCTTAGTCCTCAGAGATTCCACAGGTATCCTTCAGATGGTCGCAAAGGAAGGGGAGTGTAATGAGGAAACCCTCCAGGCTGCAAAGAGGGCGGGAATAGAATCCTCTTTGAGGGCTAAGGGGATCGTTAGACAAGATCCTAGGGCTCCTGGAGGGGTAGAATTGGTGCTTAAGGAATTGGAGGTTGTAGGTCCCTCTGAGGATTTCCCAATCAAAGGAAAGGAGGGGCCAGAGTTCCTCCTGGATCACAGGCACCTTTACCTTAGGAGCAGAAGGCTTCAGGCAATCCTCAAAATAAGGGCTGAGGCAATAAAAGCCATGCATGAGTGGTTTTACAAGAACGGTTTCATCGAGACAGAAGCTCCAACAATAATAGAACAGGTAGTTGAGGGAGGAGCGACCCTATTTGAGCTGAACTACTTTGGAAAGAAGGTTTATCTCACTCAAAGCTCCCAACTGTACCTAGAGGCATTTATAACAGCTTTTGAGAAGGTCTACACGATACAACCTAGCTTTAGAGCTGAGAAATCCAGAACATGGCGGCATCTCACAGAGTTTTGGCATGCTGAGGCCGAGATGGCATGGGCAGACCTAAACGACATGATGGATGTCGTCGAGGCTTTGGTAAAGTATGTGGCCGAGAAAGTTGTAGAGCGAAGGTCTGAGGAGTTAGAGTACTTAAAGAGAAGGTTTGAACCCCCTGATGGAAGATTTCCGAGAATATCATATGACGAGGCCCTTGAGATGGCTCAAAGGAAGGGATCTAAGCTCAGCTGGGGCGAAGATCTTGACACACCTTCAGAGAGAATGATATCCTTGGAATTTGAGACTCCTTTCTTCGTACATAGGTATCCTAGACAATCCAGGGCTTTTTATCATATGCCAGATCCAAAGAGACCTGAGGTCTTGTTGTGTGCAGATTTACTTGCGCCAGAGGGTAAGGGAGAGATAGTTGGGGGAGGACAAAGAATTCACGACTACAACCTACTTCTTGAAAGGATAAAGGAATTTGGACTTGATCCTAGCAGATATACTTGGTACTTAGATTTGCGTAAGTACGGTACCGTGCCCCACTCCGGATTTGGCCTGGGCGTCGAAAGGACAGTTGCGTGGATTGCTGGAATAAGGCATATTAAAGATGCAATTGGCTTTCCGAGGACTCCAACTAGGACAATTCCTTAGGAAGGCAAATCCTCCAATTTTCTCTTGATTTCTGATAGATATTTCGATTCTAGCTCTTCTTCCAAAAAAGTAGCTTCTTCTAAGGGTTCAGCGAACTCCATTTCATCCACAACCATCCTCCATAAGCCCCTCTCCTCGACGTAAGAAATCCTTCCTCTAAGTAATACGGTCTTTCCTAGCAGCCTAGATTCAAGCTCTTCTAGCATATAGGTGTCTTCTTCATAGCCCTTCTCCTCTATCTCCTCCAGTATCTCCTGAACGTTCTTTCCTATTATCCGCTCTGCAACATCTCTGAAGAAAGTCGCCCTTAATACGCCAGTACTGTCGTCTACGTAAATTGAAAAAGCTAGAACTGGCTCTGCTTCCCTTACTTCCCCGCAATTTTCGCACAGAAACCTCCCAAATTCCTTGGAAACCCTCTGTCTACACTTTTTACACCACCAAGAAATGGTTGCTGAGGGATCTATTCGAATCACAGTTCCCCTAACTTCTCTAAAGCCCTCCCCAGACTCATCTAACCAAACTCTTGGATACTTCACCCTTCTTGCTATTTTCTCTATGTCTTTAGGGATCTCTCCCGAATTTTCCTCCAAAATAACGCATTTTCCAAGCTTTCCTACGTTAATTATTTCCCTAAACCCCTCCTTTCTTATGTAGGGATATTCAAGCCTCACCAAAGCTGGCAGCTTTACCCCCTCTATCTCTTGAGATCTTGGATCCCACAACCTGCAGAGTTTCAGCTTTCCATCTACTTCTATAATGCAGTCTCTCAGAGTTATCAAGCCATCTTTGGATTTGTAGCGGACTGGCTCGAAAGCATACAATATCCTCCCGACTATTTCCTCTGAAATGGGTGTTATTTCAGGAGCCTTTTCTTCTACTATTATCTTGCTTCTAGTGTCCAAATGAAGCTCAATCCAGCCATCTCTACTTGGCCTTACACGTGCGGCTCTGATGAGCACTATATCCCCTATATTGATGTCATTAACCTTATCTGAGAGGGATCCCCACAGTACAACCCTTATCTCGTCGTCTGTACTCCTGTCCTTGAGTATGAGACCACTCATCTGTCCCTTTGTTCCGTCTTCTCTAGAGAACTCCCTGACAGGAAACAGCCTGGAAACTACTCCCCGAACATCAACCTCGTTAAATTCCGGACTTAAATCTGAAACCTCAAAAACCTCGAATTCGACTTCAGGAAATTCAGGAAAGGTCCCTTCAATCACTTTAATGGTGCCCTTTGATGAATCTAGGTTTAGGGCAAGCCTTCCTAAGCGAAGGGCTGTCCTTGCTCCATCTATCTCAATAACATCTCCCTCTCTTATCTTTCCCTCTTTTATCAGGTTAATGAGGCTCTCGCTCCAGATCACGACATCTATAACTCCAGTTCCATCTGAAAGTTTGAACTCCGCTCTCTCACCCCTAGTTCCGTCTCTCCTCTTGTAGGGTATTGGACCATACATCCTGATTATCCTTCCTCTTATGTGGACGTGGCGCATGCCTGGGACGAGCTTTTCTATCGTGATTTCACCCTCTTCTTCGACAAAAGAGGGTTCTATTTCTGCTCCTAACTCGGCTGCAACGATGTAAAGTGCGCCATCCGGCTTTAGAAGACCTTGCATCTCTTCCATCTTCCTCATCATCCTGGACCTAATTTCCTCTGGACTTAGCCCAGTTTTCTGGGCGAGGCGCTCTATTCCTCTCTCAACATCCTCACTATACAACAGGAAACCCCTCAGATTCCAACTCCTCTAACAGAAATTTTAGCGGAGCCATCTTCTTTTTTGATTACTTCGTAGCTAGCACCCAATATCTGCTTAGTCAGCCAGAGATTAGACTCTGTGTGAAGGGTATATTTACTGACCCCTATTAGAGACGATCCTCCAGCCAGAGCTAAGTACGGAACCACCATGTCTCCCATGTGCGCATCAAAGGCCATTTTCGTCTTTAGTTCATGAATTAGCCTTTCTGCAGCTTCTTTGCCAACCCTCTCGCTCCGTTTTCCCCTTTCTCCCAAAGAATCTGCTCCTAGGATTGTTTTAGCATCAGCAAATAATGTTATTCCAGCCCCCGGTCCCATGTGATCGTTGGGCGACCACTCCTCAGTTATTTCAACCTCTCTATATCCATGTTGATAGAGAGCTTCTTTTGCGGATGAAACAATTCGTTCTACAACGTGCTTTGGCAGTTTTACAGCGTGTGCAATTCCAGAGATCCTTCGCACCTGTCCTCTCATCTCAATGTTAAGCGTTGATATCTTATCAATGGGCGCGGTCTTTAAAGTGACCAGGCCCCCGCCCCTCGGATAG
>QMVZ01000040.1 GCA_003661365.1 Thermoproteota archaeon
AGGGAATTATTCGAACAGGGGAATTATCTTGATTATCGCCTGAAATCGAAAATCCTTGCCAACCTGCCCCTCTCGTACTCAGGGGAAGGTGGACTCAGGGAGCTCATTGAAAAATCTATGGACGTCCTGAAAGGCGCTGCTCTAGTGGAAGAGAAGGAAGCTGTAGATAAGATCTTCAGGACCTTGGCGAGAAATCCAAACCTAGTGGCTTATGGAGTTAAGGACGTGCTACAGTCTTTGATGAGCGGACAGGCAGAGATGGTAGTCGTCCTGAACGACTTGGATTACCTACACGTAAAACGAACTTGCCAGAACTGTGGTTTTGAAGAAGAGAAGCTCATAAAGGCCGAAGAGTTTGAAACTAAGGATAACTCCATGCCCTGTCCGAAGTGTGGATCCACAACTTTTGAGGTTGAGAAAGAGGACATAATCGATTACATCGTTACTTTAGCAGAAGCGATATCCGCAGACGTCATCGTCATATCAAGCGAGACTGAATGGGGCGAACAGTTAAAGTCTCTTGGAGGAGTAGCCGCCTTACTTAGATATGAAGCAAGCTGATAACTTTTTATTTGGCTAAAGGAGAAATCTGTGGGGCCGGTGGCGCAGTCTGGTAGCGCGCCGCTCTCGCACTAAAAACGGAGATTTGCCGTTTTTGCGAACAGCGGAGGTCGCGGGTTCGAATCCCGCCCGGTCCACTCCTTCTTATTCCTATAATTTCCCTCTTTTTTCTATGCAAGACCGCAGTTGGGTCTACGAGATACTTAGGTTGATTTTGTTTATATCATCTTGATTTTCAAAGTAATTAATCAAAACAGGGTATTTTAGCTTGAAAGAGCCGGGGCCGGGATTTGAACCCGGGATCTGCTGGTCTGCAGCCAGCCGCCTTACCACTCGGCTACCCCGGCTTATCCTACAAAGATATTGACTTGGCTTATTTTAATATTCCGACATAGAATCAAAAGAAGTAGACTATTGCCTATTCATTTTTACGCAAGTTTTCCCCTTATTTCTTCTATAAGCCTATCTAGAGGAATTTCTAACTCCTCACCGCTATCTAGATCCCTTATCTTTACTGCCTTCCTTTCAAGCTCCCTTTTTCCAAGCAAAACCGCTAGCTTACATCCTCTTTTGTTAGCATATTCCAGTTGTTTGGATAAAGGTCTCTCCCTTAACTCCACGTCGGTTTTTATCCCAGCCATTCGAAGATCCCTTGCTGTCTTAAGGGCAAGAGGTTTCAGCTCCTGTCCGATGTAGGCGACGAAGACAGGTCTCCTTTCCCCTACCTTAATTATCCTCTTTTCCATCGCTGCCTCAACAAGACGATCGACGCCAAAAGACATGCCCACGCATGGGATGTCTGGTCCTCCGTACAGGCTTATGAGATTATCATATCTTCCTCCCCCGCAAACCGAGTAGGGTATTCCCTCTACCAAAACCTCGAAAACCATGCCTGTGTAGTAGGCCAAGCCCCTAACGATGTTTGGGGAAAAGAGAATCCACTTACTTAATCCTACCTCCTTTCCAAGGTCGAAGAGCTTGATTAAGCGTTCTATGACCTGCCTCAGTTTGGGCTCCTCCAGTATTGCAAGAGACTCTCCTGGGGACTTTTTCCTCAAGCCTAAAACGAACATTATCCTATCGAAGAGCTCTTTTCTGCCATCGAGGGCTGCTAAAAGATCTCGTTCAAACGTTTCCTCAGAAACCTTGTTCCTCTTATCGATGACCAGCATCACCCTGTACTGTTGGTCAGGGTTGAATCCCTCTTGCCCTAACATTTCCCTGAAGATCCGAACGTCGTTTACTTCAACCCTAAAATCCTTAAAGCCCAAAGCCAACATCGAGTCGATTACCAGGGATATAACCTCAAGGTCCGACTCTACGGAAGATGCGCCTATTAGCTCGACACCTGCCTGCCAGAACTCCCTGTACCTCATTTTCTGGGGTTCATCGTACCTGAACACGCTTCCGAAGTAGCTCCATTTGACAGGCAGTTTTAGCTCTCCAGCCCTCTGAACGAAGAGCCTGGCTGCTGATGGGGTGAATTCTGGCCTTAGCGCCACTTTTCTGCCTCCAAAATCGGTGAAGGTGTACATGTGCTTCTCTATTTCCTCTCCAGACTTCCTCTCGAAAAGGGAAAACGGTTCTAAGGTCGGCAATACGACTTCCTCGAACCCATAGAGAGTAAATACCGTTCTTAGCGTATCCTCTACCCTCTGAAGGATTCTCGCTTCCTCGGGCAGCAGTACTCTAAAGCCCCTTAGCGGTGAGAAATCCATCTCAAGAGTTGTTCGGCATGAATACTTAAATAAACCCTAGGTCTCTCCTACCATCGGGCCCGTAGCTCAGTAGGATTAGAGCGACGGCCTCCTAGGCCTTGTCGAAGAAAGCCGTAGGTCGCGGGTTCGAGTCCCGCCGGGCCCGCCATAATTCCTTTTTAGCTGGAAGTGGAGACTATGGTGAGGGGTACAATGGAGTTACAGAAAGCTTCGCTAGCATGCCTGGTCTTAGTTCTAGCGGTCCTCCCAGCCTTAAAAGTCAGCACGCAGCAACCTCAGGGCCCCACGTATGGGGCCATCGTTGTCCGAGGCGATATATATGCGGATTGGACGTTGGCCATGGCTTTCTCCATGAAGGAAAGGGTGCCCGTGCTTACGTTGTATAAAGAGGTGAATGAAGAGGAAGTTATCGGGGTTTTGACCAGCCTATCTGAGGCGAGACGGTCTGTTCTCATCGTTGGTGACTCCATGGCGGTTCCCAGAGGCTTTGAGATAATACTGAAGTCCATGAGGATAGATGTGGACAGGGTGGGGGGCGCCACGAGGGCAGACACCTCCCTTCAAATGATAATAAGGGGCTTCTGGGCTGACAGTAGAGAGTTAGTTGTAGTCGACGGACAGAAGAGGGAACTCTACATTCCAGCTCTTTCTTTATCTTCGACGTATCTGGCTCCAATAATCTACTCTACTGAAGGGCGCCTTCCTGAGAACTTCTTTAAAGTTTTAGAAAATTACATGCCGAACCTCGAGACGGTGTACGTTTTAGATGATTCCTTAATTGAGGAGGAGGTCGCTGAATTAATCAACAAAGGCTATGTAATAAAGGAACTGAATATTACAACCGTAGAAGCTCCCAAGAAGAGTTCACTTCAGCAAGCGCTGTTATGGCTCAGAGAAAGGGCTCTAGGAATGATTGTCGGTCTGTTTACAGGTACAATCCTGTCATATCTCATAATTTCAGGGAGGAAGAGATCTCCAACCGACCTGTTGATGAGCTTCTTAACGAGGGATGAGAGAACTCTGGTAGAAATAATTAGGAAGAATAAAGAAGTGAAGCAGGAAGATCTCCCAGAGTTGACGGGCTTCTCTCGCCCAAAGGTAAGTAGAATGGTAAATGAGCTTGTGAGTAGGGGCATATTAGAGAAAGAAGTCTTTGGAAAGACGTATGTGTTGAGGATCAGGAATCTATTTAAGGAGGAAACCTGACCTAACCTTTCAAGGTCGGAGGGTCAGTGATGTCCGGAGAAGAATTATACTGCACATCCTGCGGAAGGAGAGTAACCTATCAGCCTTCACTAGTGGTCTTCTCCTGTCCAAACTGCGGCGAAGCCACCATAGTGCGCTGCAAGATCTGCAGGCAACAAGCAAACTGTTATATATGTCCCGTGTGTGGTTTCGAAGGCCCTTAGAGGTTGATAAGTATGGGTAGTGTTCTGATGGAAATACGCGTTCTGTTGGAAGTTGAAACAGATCATGAGAAGGTGCTGGAATCGATAAGGGATTCCCTTTCGGTAAGCAATGCTGAGCTCCTTGACTTTAACAAGGTTCCAATAGCCTTTGGTATAGAAGCTCTTAATCTCCTCATACGAGCCCCCGAGGAGGAGGAGATAACCACAAAGGTGTTAGACGGCATAAAGAACGTGGAAGGGGTAAGCAGTGTTGAGATAGGTAGGACTTCTAGGATGTGAGTTGTAATGACTAGTTCAAGCACGTCTCTCCCTGTTTGGTATGTAATTTACGGTTTCCTTAAGAAATATGGGGAAGAAGGAATTACGGATAAAGAGTTATACGAGAGAATTGTTTCCGAAAACCCTTGGATATCCCTTCCCCAGATCTCAGAGGCATTGCTTAAGTTAGAAGCAGCAGGAAAGATTAGAACTGTTAGAGGAGGTAAGAAGGGAACCCTCGTTATTGAACTATTAGAGGGACGCAAGCACAGATATGTGCTCTCAGATGAAGATTGAGAAATTAAAACCAGGCTTCTAGACCTTCTGATTGTATTCTACTTTTTCTAAGCTCTTCTAATGTCTTTTCTACTCTTTTCGGAGAGAATTCATGTTGATTAACCATGAAATCATAGAGCTTTTCGTCATCAACCGGTCTTAGGGTTAGATCGTAGTCATCTGAGGTTGGAGGTTCCAAGAAGAACTCGAAAATCTCCATTGGTTCGATTTCAAACTCCCATTTTACGTGCGAGAGAACCTTTTCAAGTGTTTTATGCTCTTCAACCAACTTTAGAGCCCTCTTACAGCCTATCCCTTTGATCCCTCCAGGATTGTAGTCGGTGCCAACGAGTATTCCAACTATTATCAGCTGCTCTCTACTGATCCCTAGGTTATCAAGCACCTCCTTGAGCAAGATTTCTTCGGGATAGACTTTTACATATCTCTGCTCTCCTGGTAATTTCCTTCTCTCAGAGAACGTTAGGTTCCTAACGAGTCTTGGAGAACCAAAGAGAAGAGAGTCATAGTCCTGGGATCCTGCTGCCCACACATCGCCTTTTTTAGCCATATAGGCCGCCTGGGCCTCTCCCTCGCTTGGTGCTTGGACTATGGGAACCCCCATGTATTCAAGGATCTTTTTGGCATCCTCTATCATCTCTGAAGTCAAGGACAGAGCAGCCTGTGCGTACTTTCTAGCATCTTCCAATCTCCCTGCGGCTAAAGCCTCTCGCCATTTCTCCATAGCTTCTCTTCTTACCTCTTCCCTCTCTTCAACGGTTTTTCTTTTGAAAGGAGGTGGTTCTCCATCAAACACATAAACTGGGATGATGCCTGTTGCTAGGAGTTTTGCTGTCCTGTAAAAAACGCCAGAGTGAACAGACGTTATCTCCCCGCTGCTGGTCATTAAAGGAGTTCCATCTCTTTGCCTTATGATTGATAAGAATTGGTACATCGCATTGAACGCATCAATGGCTACAGATTTTCCTCTAAGTTTTTCTAAATCTATCCTGTGAGCTATAACAAGGTCACTAATCTTAACCCCCATTAGGCGTCATATTATCTTACTTTGGTCTAAGGATAAAAACAAATCTGGAGAGATGATATCAATGGTATCTGGAGGATGTTCCACCAAATATAAGCAGGTAATTGTGATTAATGCCGATGTGAAAATGAGTAAAGGAAAAACGGCTGCTCAGGCTGCTCATGCAGCATGCGAGGCTTCTGAAGCGGCTAGAAAAATGGTTCCTAACATATGGCAGGCATGGAGGAATGAAGGAGCTAAGAAAGTGATACTGGCAGCAAGCGAGATAGAGCTAATCGAGATCTACAAGAAAGCTGAATCGATGAACATGCCAAGGGCATTAATTAGAGACGCTGGTTTAACAGAATTACCTCCTGGAACCCTCACAGCAGTTGCCATAGGACCTTACGAAGAGAAGAAGATAGATAAAATCACTGGGCACTTGGAAATCCTGAAATAAACCTATAACGCTCTTATTTCTATCAAAAGGCTTTTTCCCTTCTTTAGCATCTCTATCATAGGTCTTGGAACATCTTTAGCTGCTGCTGTTGCCTCTATAGCTATTGTACGTTCATCTACATACGTTGATTTTCTGAAGACAATTTCTTTGTCCGATAACAACTTTAGCTTAGGAGATCCTCTAGCTTCAAAGGAGAAGAGGCTGTCTTCAACTGAGATCATGACTTCTATTTTGCCTCCGGCCAGCAAATGTTCCTTTAGTTCAGGAGAGATGTGTTTCACAGCTTTGTCCGCCATTACTCCGATTATACAATCGGCTCTTGGTGATATCTCAGGATCTCTGGTTACCTCAATCGTTGTCTCATGTCTACCAGTTATGTTTGGATGTCCTTTGGCTCGTATAATCTCCTTGATCAATCCAACAAAGTTATCTCTTACCCTAACATAAAAAGCAAGATGGACAAGAGGGAAGAGAAGTATGCCGAAAGGCGTGCCAGATTAGTTGAAAGCTTAGTTAAGCAAGGAATCATCAGATCTGATTCTGTAAAGAGATCGGCCATGAAAGTTCCAAGGGAAAAGTTTGTTCCGTTAAGACAGAGGGAGTATGCCTACGACGATACCCCTCTTCCAATAGGGGAGGGTCAGACCATAAGTGCGCCACACGGATCCTTTGAAGGGATCCGGGCGAGACATGGTGTTTATGATGAACGAGCTCCTCAAGTTGGAAGAGGGGATGATAGTATTCGAAGTAGGAGCTGGAAGCGGGTACCATGCTGCTACCGTGGCGGAGATAGTTGCACCCGAGGATTCGCCGATGGAAAAGTGGGGTCACGTATATTCAGCAGAGATCCATAGGAGTCTTGCCGTAAAAGCATGGAGAAATATCATGGAGGCTGGATATGCTGATAGAGTAAGCGTCCTTCATTGCGACGGAAGTTCTGGGTTCCCCTTAAATATCAAGGCTGATAGGATCCTCGTAACTGCTGCAGCCCCCTCCCTTCCTAAGCCATTGATGGCTCAGGTAAAAATAGGAGGAAGAATTGTTATTCCAATTGGCTTCGCTCAAGCTTTATTCTTCGCTCAAAAGCTTGTGGTTGCTGATAAAATAGATGAAGAGAAATTCAACATTAGAGAGGTGGCTGACGTTGCGTTTGTACCCTTAAGAGGTAGATATGGATGGAAAAGTTAATAGCCAGCGGTGCAGAAGCAAAGATCTACGAAATAGATTTCTTTGGGATTCCTGCTGTTAAGAAGGTTAGAATAAAGAAAGACTATAGGATCCCTGAATTGGATTCTCTTCTTAGGAAGAGGAGAACCTCTAAGGAAGCAAAAGCCCTTCATAGGGCCAAGAAGTTTGGGGTTCCTTGTCCCTCTATCTTAGACATTCATGAATACGAGATCGTCATGGAAAAGGTAGACGGAATAACCCTCAGGGATCTGCTAGTGGAGTTAAGAGATGAAGATCTAGCTATGATTTCTAACTTGTTAGGAGTTATAGTAGGCAGGCTTCATAAAGCTGGACTAGTTCACAACGATCTCACTGGAGTGAATTTCATTCTTATGAATCAAGAGAAGATATGTCTCATAGACTTCGGCCTTGTTGAATTTTCTGAGGATTGTGAGGACAGAGCAGTGGACTTACATGTATTCAAGCAATCAATTGCCGCTATTGATCCTAAAAGGCTGGATTTTATAATGGATAGGTTCATCGAAGGGTATTCCAAGGAGTTTGGAGAGAGAGCTAAGGAAGTGTTAGCTAGGCTCAAATCAATAGAGAGAAGAGGAAGGTACAAGACAAGGTGATGTGAGTTGGACGAGCTCAAATTTGTCACGTCAAACCCCCATAAGTTTCGAGAAGCTGAGACAATATTGGAGGAATATGGAATTGAAGTAAAGTGGGTTAACCTAAAGTATCCAGAGCTTCAGGCCGATACCCTTGAAGAAGTTGTTCTGCACTCTCTAAGATGGTTAAAGAAGAAAATTGAGGAGCCATTCTTTATCGAAGACGCTGGATTGTTTATTCATTCTCTGAAAGGATTTCCCGGACCTTATTCTTCCTATGTATTTAGGACGATAGGTAATGAAGGAATATTGAGGTTAATGAAGGGCATCAAGGAAAGAGAAGCGACCTTTAGATCAGTTATCGGTCTTGTCATCGAGGACAAGCTTTACACATTTCGCGGCGAGACCCAAGGATATATTGCTGATTCTGCTCGGGGGACTTTATGGGGATTTGATCCTATATTCATCCCCAAGGATATGGGCGGGCTTACATATGCTGAACTAGGTATGAGAAAGAATTTGGTCTCTCATAGGAGGAAATCCCTAGAGTTAATGGCTTCTTGGTTTTCAAGAAAAGTTAAAAAAGCCTGAAATTAGATGGGATGGATTAGGTGAGCCCCTTGGAAAAAGGAGAAGAAGAACCACATAGATACTTCTCTGGCAAAGAAAAGCCAGAATGGGTTTCGATGAACCCAGAGGACATTATCTCATTGATTGTTAAAATGGGAAGGAGGGGAGTCCCTCCAAGTCAGATCGGCATGATTTTGAGGGATATATATGGAATACCCTCCGTCAGACAGGTCTTGGGTAAAAGGATAACTGATATATTAGAGGAACAGGGTGTTGCCCAGAAAATACCTGAAGATCTGCTCTCTCTAATGAAAAAGGCGTATAAAATTAGGAAGCATCTCGAGGTCCACAGAAAAGACTTTCATTCCAAAAGAGGGCTTCAACTTACCGAGTCGAAAATTAGGAGACTAGTTAAATACTATAAGAAAACAGGAAAACTTCCTGAGGATTGGAGATATGATCCAAGCATGTTAGAAATGATCATAACGTGAGAGGGATTCTCCTAAATGGAAGATTTGGATAAGGCATGGAACTCACTAAATTCTAAGGCCAAGAAGATAGCAGATCTCATTTATGAAGTAGGAAAAAAGGCTCCCGTAAGGATAATTACTCACATCGATGCCGATGGGTTGTGTGCTGGGGGTTTAATTTCACGTGCTTTAAGGAGGTTGAAAGTTCCTTTTCATCTCTCTCCGGTAAAGTTCCTTAGCAAAGATCTAATTTCTGAGATTATGTCCGAGAAATATGGGCTTTTCGTGTACTTAGATTTGGGAGCAGGGTACTTAAAGGAGATTCAGGAAGTCTTGGGATCTGAGGATAAGAAAAAGGTTCTCATATTAGATCACCATCCTCCTGTCAAAGTGATAAGAAAAGAACCACCACTTTACGTGTTAAATCCCTTTGATGATGGGATAAATGGGAGTTATGAGATAAGTGGTGCAGGCGTTGCCTACCTCGTTTACAGACACCTTGTTGGAGGGGACGATGAAAGCGTTATCATGGCAATCACTGGAGCCTTAGGAGACCAACAGGCTGGCGATAATGGCTTTTCAGGCATAAATTCTAAATATATTGAGTTAGCGAAGAAGCTAGGCTTTTTGGAAGTTAAGAGAGATTTGCGGCTTTTCGGAGGGCCTGACTATCCCTTGGTTCCAGCCCTTCAGAGAACCTATGACTTAGTTCTCCTAGGACTATTTCAAGAAGCTAAAGATGCTGTGAATTTATTAGAACGACTCAAGATACCACTAAAAATAGAAAATAGGCCTACAAGGCTCTCAGATTTAACAATTGATCAAAAAAGAGAACTTTTCAATGAAATTGTGAAGCAAATCGTCTCTAAAGGAGAAAGTGGTCTCTCAGCACTAACGAATCTTTTTGGAGAAGTTTATTTAGCAGTTTCTGAACCAGTTGGTTCGCCAGCTAGAGAATTAAATGGTCTTTCAACTCTCTTGAACGCCTGTGGTAGAATGGGAAGGCCCGACTTAGGCATTGCGCTGGCAATGGGCTTTAGGGGGTCGGTTCTAGAATCAGCCCTACAAACCTTATCCGACTACAGAAAAACCCTAGCAAGAGCATTGGCTCAGATAATGGAAGATTCAGGCAAGATAACTAGAAAGGAAGAAGGTGTTCTCTTTTTGCTAGGTGGAGAGACTATTAAGGATACTATGATAGGAACTATCACATCTATCATTGCAAAAAGCAAGTTTTCGAGAGAGTACCTCATGGTAATAGGTCTAACGAAGAGCGATGCTGCTATAAAGATATCTGCAAGGTTAACAGACAACGGAATTAGGGCTGGAATAAATTTAGATCATCTTATGAGGAAGGGGTGTGGCAGGGTGGGAGGAATTGGAGGCGGGCATAAGCATGCTGCTGGTGGCTATATTCCAGAGGGCGAGGAGGAGAACTTCATCCGCGCTGTATTAAAGTGTTTAAACGAGGCCGAGACTCTCGAGTAGTTGTTTTAGCTCTTTTCTGGTTTCGGACTCTTCCTTTTTGTATCTTTCAAGAAGCGTTTCCGTCAGCTCTTTTCTGGATTTCAGATCCTCTACAAGCTCTTCCTTGTTTCTTTTAATGAAAACGTGTCCTGCACGTTCGTATACTTCGGTGTCATTTTTTATCTTCTCTAATTTCCTTAGAGCCTCATCTATGGACCTTAAGTCCATCTCAAGGGTTGCAATCTGAGTTCTTAGAGACTCAATCTTGCCGACAAGTTCTCTATATTTTGCTTGGGCATATTGCATACTTTCGTCGGAGGACAATTGCATCACGTGGATAGTCTTCTCCTTAGATCTTTTAATTTGATCCTTCAAGTGAGGGCTATCTTTCAAGCTCAACCAAGGCTGATTTCTCCACTATAATTAGTTCTAATCTTTCTGAGCATGATAGAATGTTTTCTACCCCAAAATCCTTTGCCAATTCTTGTAAAGGACCAAATTCATCGATTTCAGCTGCCTTAAGGGTTTCGCATACCTTAGCGGAAAGCTTGTTCCATTCCATTGGTTGAGCTGAAACAACGATGGAGACCACTTTGTCAGCTCCTATCGGATTTGTTCGTTTTAATGCTTTGTGAATTTGCCTTTCACCTGTTAGACACACTGCTACTTCAGATTCTAAATTTCTAGTAATGTTTTTCCCCTCCTTAAATGCTCTTAGTGCTCTGTATGCAGCTATAGCAGCATGTCTTGAGGATGCTACTGAAGAAGACCTGGTTAATACTACTTTAAGTCCCTCGAAAAGGTTTTCAGGGATTTCATTGAGCGGTTCGGAGAGCTTTAGGGCCATTAC
>QMVZ01000041.1 GCA_003661365.1 Thermoproteota archaeon
CTGGATGAGAGACAGCGTTCCTTATCTCAGCAAGGTCCTGCCCTCTTAGACCTGATTGGGAGAGCTTAATCCTCATCTCCTCAGCTATTTTAAGCATGGATGACCAAAGCTCTGCTGGAAGGGGATCCTCGAAGGGATAATGTGCTATAAGACCGTTTATTCCCGCGTACTTCGCCATTGACATATGGGCGTATATTACCCGTTCGTCCACAGAATCGTAAAGTCCCATCAGGGGATAATCCGCATAGCCCTCGTTCCAGTGGAACAACCAACCTGAGGGGCCCTCCGGGCAGAAATACCACTGGTAGTAGAAGGCAAAGACCTCCTTATCAATCTCCTTCAAAGCCTTCTCCACGCTTGCCGTAGCGACTGGCGTTTCATACATGCTAGAAAGGCCCACCTCAAAGATCTCAGGCCCAGATTCACCCTCGTCCAGAAAGATCTCACCTAACCTCGTGAAACTGCTGCTTGCCCTATCATAGAAAAGTAAACTGAGCCTTAGGTAGCCAGCAGCTCCTTTAGACACCCTGAGCCTAGCACTCATGTCTCCTTTTAGGACCAAAGACTCTGCTTCCATCACCACCAAAGTGGTGGAATCGTCCTTTCCGATTCCATAATCCAAGCCCCCGAACCAGTAATCCAATCCCGGTGCATTAGCCCCTTCAACTACGCTTCTTCTGGTCACGGCAAGATTTGGACCTTGGAGCCATTCAATTGATGTCCAGTCGCCATTCGTCCGAATTACCTGCTTGATTATGTAGAGAGAATGCTGTCCTTCAGCAATCTCATTAGGAGAAGCCCTGACAAAATAAGTTGGCGTTGCTAGCAGGACGAGAACCAGAAAACCTACAATAACAGAGCGGCTAGTCTTCACGATTTTCATCGTAAAAAACCATCCGACGTAAAAACAGTGAGTTCTATTTAAAGTGCGGATTGATTCGCTAAAAACTTTAAACCAAATATCTCAAAGCCCATCAGATCGCTCCATTATAAAGCAACTCCATAATAATCGACGCAGATCACGAACTCTAAAAAGAAGCTGCATTTTAGCGCAGGAATAGGGGAATTCTCGAATTATTGGATAAGCTAGCCACATTGGTGGACTGGTCAAGGACATTTCACTTTAATTTTCTACTAGCTTTCTCTTCGAGGATCATGAATCTCAAGGTTCTTATCGCTGAGCCCATCCATAGGGATGGAATCGAAATACTTAACAAGCACGTTGAGGTAATTGAACTTCCTCCCAAAAGCACCGTTGATGACCTGAAAAAAGCTGCATCGGACGTTGATGCCATCATATCAAGGGGCTTCATCAAGATCACTAAGGAAGTCTTGTCATCAGCCAAGAAGCTGAGGGTTATCGTAGTCCATGGCGTTGGGATAGACCATATCGATCTAGAGGCAGCAAAACAGCTAGGAATTAAGGTTGTGAATACGCCAGAAGCCCTAACTAATGCAGTTGCTGAGTTCACGGTTGGATTGATCTTTTCCCTTCTCAAGAGAATTCCTCAAGCGGACAAAGCTGTTAGAAAAGGGGAGTGGCACAGGAAGTTCGATGACCTTGTTGGACTAGATCTTGCTGGGAAGACCGTTGGGATAATAGGTCTAGGTAGGATTGGAAGCGCCGTCGCAAGGATGCTCAAGGCATTCAATGTCAGACTGGTCTATTACAGCAGAACGAGGAAGTACGACTTAGAGAAGGAACTAGGCATTGAGTTCAAGCCGCTTCATGAGTTGCTAAAGGAGTCAGACATAATAAGCATACACGCCACCCTTACAAAGGAAACTTACCACATTCTCTCTTACAAGGAGTTCGAGCTGATGAAAGAAGGCGTCTACATAGTCAACACTGCTAGAGGAGCTATAATTGACGAGAAGGCCCTCTTAGAAAATCTAAAGTCGGGTAAGATAAGGGGAGCGGCCCTAGACGTCTTTGAAATCGAGCCCTTGCCAGGGAATAGCCCCCTTCTAGGCTTCGAAAACCTTATTTTAACCCCTCACTTGGCTGCGAGTAGCTTAGATGCTCTAAGGAGGTTGTCTGTTGAAGTTGCACTGAGAACCCTTGAGGAACTTGGAATTTACCACCAATATTCCGTAGAAAAACAATGAGACCCCTATTGTGCTGTAAATACCCATCAAAAGGTTTATGACCTCATATCGTCTTTAAAATCGGTGTATCAGATGGTTGAAGAAAAAGGAAGTTTGATCTGGCTGCTTTTGATCGTAGCTGGCTTAGCGGTCATACTTGCAGGGGTGATGGCAGGACCTTTGATGCCCGGGATGATGGGAATGATGGGCTTTGGATGGGGTTTCATGTGGCCCATTCCCCTTGCGTTCCTCATCCTCATAGTCATAGGGGCTTACTTCCTCATCACCGGGTTGAAGACGACCGAAGTTGTGCCAAGCGGCGCAGAAAAGGCCTTGGAAATACTTAAAGAAAGGTATGCAAGGGAGAGATAACGAGGGAAGAATACCTGAGGATGAAGGAGGACATCGAGTCATGAAGCTAGGCCTTGATAGGAGGGTATTAGGGGTACTTCTTATCATAATAGGATTTCTAGGTCTTTTCATTTCCTTAGCATCCCTTACGTTTTGGAGCTTCCGCACATGGCCCTTTGCCATTGGGAGAACTTGGAGGAGAACTATGCCTGTAATGGGGGTGATGGGCTACGGAGAGCTTGAAGAGATCAGCGGAACGGTCGAGGAGGTGAAGTGGATAGAGGTGGAGCTTGAGGTAGACGGAGAGGAGGTTGAGCTATACGCTCCTTCTTGGTTCTGGGAGGAAATCGGGATAAAGGAAGGGGATTCGGTGAGAGCAAAGGGCATCATGATCTCAATGAAGCATCACATGGAGAGATCGCAAAAAGGACTAATACCATTTGAACTCACCGTAAACGGGAAGACCTACGGGAATGCCAGCAATGGAATCCCTATCTGGATGCAGGGATAGGGTTAGAGTGAGGGAAAGGAGTGCGAGGAATAATGCTAAGAGGGTCTCTGGGAGGTTAATTCAAAGGAGACGGGCGCATTAAAAGCCTGATTCCATCTTCCTTCCTATATAGAACCGAGCCATTGGATACATCTGTTTGTCCCAATTACATATCTAAACTGAGTAAGAACAGCCAAAAGATTCATCCAGATCTGCAATTAGCCCAAAATTCCCTTTTCTCTGAAAAACAAGGGTAAACTAGTACCCAGCAGGAAGGGATATTGTACCATTGACTTAATATAATTAATAATCATGGGTAAATGGGCAATAATTAGAAAATTTATTTATATTATTCCACATATTTTAAGAAGAAGTTAAAATTACAATGGTAATGTTTATATACTTGTCACTGTATTATAACTTGGTACCTCCTTTCCGAAAAACCCGAAAGGGAATGAACCTCTTCGAGGATCTAGGGAGAGAGGTACCTGTTTCTCCCCTTCGCTGATTGCTGTCCTAGACGAAGCACATCAATCTAAGTCCATTAGCAAGGTCTATCAATTCCCAAGCTAAGATCAAAGCCAATGACTTCCTAGACCTAGATTAGATTGATCTTCCCCTCTGCAACCAAGTTAAGTCGTCGAGATCGCCTTCACGAACTCCTTCACTAGCGAGATCGTGTTTCTAAGGTCATCAACATGCGTGATTGCAGCAGGTCCATGGATGTACCTACAAGGAACAGCTACGGTTCCGCTGGGCACTCCAGCCTTCGTTAGATGGATGGCACCAGCATCTGTACCTCCTGACGGGACCTTCTTGAACTGGAAGGGTATTGACCTCTCCCTCCCTACCCTGACGAGGGTCTTCAGAACCTTCGGATGGGTTATAGTAGTCCTGTCAGCAATGGTCACAACAGGACCAGCCTTGAGCTTTGCAGAAGTCCTGTGGGGCTTAGTCCCAGGCACATCAGCAGCAAACGTGCCTTCCAAGGCAAGGGCATAGTCTGGTTCAACCTGCCAAGCTGCAGTCCTCGCTCCTCTGAGACCAACCTCCTCTTGCACGGTTCCTACAGCTACTATATTGTAGGGAGAATCCTTTAGGGCCTTGAAGACTTCAGCAAGCACCGTACAACCAGCCCTGTCGTCGAAGGCTTTGCCCCTAACGTATCCCCCTCCAAGGTCCGCAAACCTAACGTCGAAGACCCCGGTTGTCCCTATCTCAACACCCTTCTCCATGACCTCTTCTATGCTTCCAGCACCTATGTCTATGAATAGCTCTTCTATAGGCAGGACCTTCTTTCTCTCCTCCTCCTTCATGAGATGAGGTGGCTTCGTCCCTATTATGCCTTTAACGAAGCCTCTTTCTCCCTTAAGAAGGATTCTTTGCCCAGGCATAATGTTAGTGGTTATACCTCCTAACGTGTGGAAGCGGAGGAACCCGTCCTCCTCTATGAAGGTGATTAGGAAACCGACTTCGTCCATGTGGGCTGCAAGCATCACTTTTGGGTAGCTGTCCTTCCCGTGGTGGTAGAAGAAGATGTTTCCGAGCTTGTCCACCTTAACCTCGTCAGCTTGGTTCTCCAACTCCTCCCTCAGAACATCGCGTACTTCCGCCTCATTTCCAGATGGTCCAAATGCATTTGAAAGCCTCTCTAAAAGCCTAATTTCTTCCGACAAATCGGTCACCAACTCAGTTATCGACTGATTTCGCTATATACTTTTCCAAACCTCCTTCGAGGTCCTTTGATGCCTTTGCATCTGGTCAAAAAGGAGAAGATATAATGACCAATCGCCTGAACCATGCCCATGTGTGAAAGGGTGCAGGGGGTAATCAAGGCAAGACATCATCGCAGGCCATCATTAGGGGAATTTCGTACTCAAAATATAAGGAAAAGGATTATTCTCCAACCAATCGGGAAGTTTGAAATTAACTATAGGAGAAAGCATGGAATAACAAACTATCATTAATTTCAAGACCTCTGGGCGCTCATTTTCTATATTACAGGAGATGCTTTCTTTTGGCTTGAAAAGAAGAAATTGGGATTATAAGATAAAACAAAAAGGAAATTCCAGGTAAATACTCATGAAAACCGTAGATATTAATTTAAATAGCTAACAAATGGTTTTTAGCAAACTTCAAAATGAGCTAGTAAAAAGCCCCTAAAATTTCGCCCGCTAGATGAAATTGAACTCTTGGATAAGAAGCAATTGAAGTTGCGTTTATAGTTTCAACATATAACAAGGTTGAAGGGATCCATCTAAAAACTGCTCAGATTTTCCTACCAACATAGAGAAGGTGCTCTCCAAGGCCCAAAATGCAGGGATCGTTGCAAGTCCTAAGAAGTATGTTGAGCCAGAACTTCCACTTTCTCTTGTCTTCGTAGATCTGATTTGTCTCTTCCTGTAAATGAGATGACAGCCCTTCGCACGTGGCCATTTCAATGGTTTCAACTCCATTCTTCTCAAAAAGCTCCCTCAGCTCGTTTGGATGGAAGAAATAGGCGTCAGTAAAACCCTTGCCTGGCTCATGCTTGTGCCAACTGACCCTGTGAATTCCCTTAGAGAACATCTCCTCATGGGAGGGGTCAATGAATTCATGAGGGAGCTCCTGCAATACCGTCCTAAAGACCCCGTACAAGTTAATGACTGAAGCAAATATAGGAGCTCCTTTCTTTGCAACCCTAACAAGCTCTTGGACTGCTATCTCCCTTTGCTCCCTCTCTATGAGATGAGAAAGGGGTCCAAGGCATAGGACTGCATCGAAGCTCTCATCATCGAATTCTGATAGGTCTGTAACAGAACCTTCAACGATCCTCTTCACCCTTCTCTTGACCCCGGCCTTTTCTATTTCCCTAGCAGCTATTTCAAGGCATTTTTGCGAGAGATCAAGGAGAACAAAGTCGTAACCCTTCTTTGCAAGTTCTATCGTGTATCTTCCTGGACCTCCGCCAGCGTCGAGGATCAAACCCTCTTTTGGAAGGTACTTCTCCAAGAAATGCATCGTTACGATGAACTCGAGCATGTGATAGGGGTCACGAAATAGCCTTTCCCACTCCCTCTCAGCGTTCTCATCGTAGTACCTCCTAACTGAATCGATCAAACTAGTATCCCATGACGAATTAATGATTCCACATTTTAACATTCAGCTGCAAGCTAAGTTCGATAGGACTGCCTTTCTCCAGCCTGAAAGCATCTGATTTGGACTTGTTAACCTTAATAAAAGATCAAAACAATGCCTTTGGGGTGCCTATAGACAAACTAGAGAGGATTTTGGAGGAAAAATTCCCCGACGAAGCAAGCTCTTCTCTAGCAAGAGCTTTGTCTTTGGCCCTAGAAAAAGGAAGGATCTCCTACGAAGAGATTGAGTCCATAGGGTGCTCCCTAGAGGAGCTTCTCTTAGCCTTCAAAGAAAGGCTTTTGATTCCAGCGAGGACATCTCAGGTTTCTAGAACTCTTGCATGGGAGGACAGGATTCTAGCACCTAAGAAAGGAGAAACATACGAAATGCCAAACGTGATAAGGTATTTGTTAAGTTATGCGGAGAAAACAGGAAAATGGGATCCAGCTCTGGCTGTTAAAAAGTATTTTGAGGAAATGGGTGATCCTGAAGCTGATAAAATGGTTAAACTCTTCTTAGGATTGAAAAAGAGGGTGATAAAATCGAGAAATAACAAAATAAAACCTGAAGACCTTAAGGAAATTTCAGGTAAACTTGAGCTGAACTTAGACATAGATTCAACGATTGCAAAGCTTAAAGGAGCTGGAATAATAAGTCCATGCCTGCGGGGCTTCATGAAGTATGGCATTAGGTATGAGGTAAATCCCTCTCTGTTGAAATGAGGCAATCTACAAGAAAGGCTTAAAACGACTTTATCCTTTCTATGTTCTCCTTCCTAGTCTCCCTGAGATCAGCACCGCATTTCCTGCAATTTTCTACGAAGAAATCGATTGGACTGCCGCATTCGGGGCACTTCCACATGGATTCCTGCTCCTCAAGCCACGCTTCTTTCCTTATTTCCTTGAGCCTCTTTAGGTTGTGATACGGTACTCCTTCATATCTTCCGTTTAGCTCCCTCAAGAGGTCACATTCAGTGAGGTTGGGGCATTGATAACAGAAATCATATCCCTTGGAGTCCAAGCACTTCTGTATCTCGCACCTCTCGCTTCCATCAGGATTATTTCCAAAGGACCAATCTCCAAGCTCAGGGTTCTGGCACCCATTGCACTTTACTAGGTCTGGAGGACAATTAAATCGCTCTGCCACGATTTTTGCCCTTTCCAGGTCCTTATCCTTGAATATCCTGTGTATCACGCAAGCTCCACAGTAGATACCGCATCTTCCGGCAAGCTTGCTCATCAGCTTACTTCTCCTCTTCTTCCGTTGCCCCTTCCTCTTCTACCTCTGTGTACAAACCAAGGAGATTCCCATCTGGGTCAGTGAAAAGGGCAAACCAGCTCTTTCCCTCCTCAACAGCGGTCTTCTCCTGGATTACCTCCCCTCCCAACTCCTTTATCCTCTCCAAAACAGCATCAATATCCTCAACATAAACGTACGGGATTATCCCGATCTCAACTTCCTCCTCTACCTTCATCAGGCCCCCTCCTGGGGGGTTGGGAGTGGTTATCAAACCATAATCAACCTCGGGATGAAGCTCGATTTCCCATCCAAAAAGTTCTGAGTAGAACTTCCTCGCCTTCTCCAGGTCTTTGACGGGGATCTCTATATGGCAAAAGCTGTTCCTCAGATCGAAAAGCAATACATCACCTCCTCTTATTTTTTAGATTAGAATTTAAATTATTACATTTAATTCAAACTAATGAAAGAGTTCTCCTCTAACCTTAGCAAATGAGTAAGCATGATTATCCAATAGATAGATTATTCAGGCAGGCATTTGGTTGATTACACCGCATTCTCTCTTTTCAAAGGAGATGTGACGGACTATAGATGGATAGGTGGATATGCCGTTGAGATAATTTTATCCATATTCCTGCCTAGCCAACTTGGTGAACGAACGAGTGAAGATATTTGCTCTTTCAGGTAGTCCTAGAAAAGGTGGAAACACGGACATTCTTACTAAGATCTTCATAGAGTATGTGAATGATATGGGAGCTGAAGCCGAACTTGTGAGAATATGCGATTATCAAATAAGTCCATGCGCTAGCTGTCGTCTATGTGTTGATGCTGGGAAATGCGTATTAGAGGACGGAATGAGAGAGTTATACCCTAAGCTATTAGAAGCGGACGGTATATTGATAGCTTCTCCAGTATACTTTAACAACGTGTCTGCGCAAACAAAGGCTTTCATGGATAGAACTTGGTGCTTAAGGGGGAAATTGAAGTGGAAAGTTGGAGGAGCAATTGTTGTAGGCAGAAGATATGGCCATGAATTAGCTTTGAACGCCATACACTCCTTTTTCCTTAAGCATGAGATGATACTGGCATATAGAGGAGTTGTGTCCTTTGCCTTCGAGAAGGGAGAAGCCTTAAATGACAAGAAGGCAATTGAATGTACCAGATACCTTGCCAGATCCATGGTTGAGCTAATAAGGAAATTAAAAACATGAATTTTGAATAATTAGACCTATTTCCTCTTCTAGAAAATTCCGATCTTGAAAAATGGCGCGTTTAACTCGGTTTTCAATAATCGAGGGCCTGAAACAAGGTAAATCTTAAAGTCAACATCTTCGACAGCTTTTTATAAGTGGCTAAGATCTGATTGCTGGTGATTCTGCTATATGGAAGCAAAAGCTAAGCCGGCTCCCCCTCCTGCTATTAGAAAGCCTCCTACGAGAGAAGAAATCATGGAGAGAATAAGAGAGAATCTTAAGGGGATAAAACATAAGATAATTGTCCTAAGTGGGAAAGGAGGGGTTGGGAAGTCTGCAGTGACAGCAAACCTAGCTGCTGTGCTTGCAAAAGAGGGTCACTCTGTTGGGGTATTTGATTACGACTTCCACGGTCCAGCAATGGCAAGGATGCTTGGAGTCCTCGGAAAAAGTCCTTCTGCCCTTCCCTTTGGAATTTTCCCCGTGACTGGCGTATTAGGAATAAAGGTTTTCTCCTTAGCATTTTTGTTGCCGGATGAAAGGACTCCAGTTATATGGAGAGGTCCCCTCAAGGCTAAAGCCCTTCAGGAACTCATGACTAACATAATATGGGGTAATTTGGATTTCCTCCTATTCGATCTCCCACCAGGAACTGGAGATGAAGCCCTTAACATAGCTCAAAACATACCTGATGTTAAAGGAGCTATTGTCGTAACCATACCAAGCGTTGTTTCAACAGTTGCGGTGGAGAAATCGGTTGAATTCTGCAAAAAACTCAACATACCACTTTTAGGGGTAATAGAAAATATGAGCTACTTTAAATGTCCATATTGCGGTCAGATAACGGAGGTATTTGGCAAAGGAGCTGGGAAGAGGATAGCTAAAGATGAGAGCATTCGTTTGCTTGGAAAAATCCCTCTAGATCCCGAGATGGCTAGATGCCTGGACAAGGGATCTCCTATGATAGTCTGCAAGCCCGATTCGGAATCAACAAAATCATTTGAGGCAATAGCTCAATCCTTACTTCAATTGCTTTCCTGAGCTTAGGTTAGATCTTCTTGTTTGGGACCTGAGCATGAAATACAAGGAGGACTTGATTTAGATCCAATGAGACCTTCATCTTGGAGATAGTTCGAATAAAAAAGCGTTCAGGTCTTGTAAGAAGTTTCCAATCCGATTCCTTCTCTTAGACCACGTTCGCATCGAGAGCCTTCCTCTCCTACTCAAAGGAAATGGTTCCATCAACAAGGTTTACAACTATCTTTTTTGCCTTAAGCCTCCATATTTTCTCTGGAGCTCCAGGTCCACTCTCCTTGTAGCTTGCGAGTTCGATTATTCCAATGCCCTTAAGCACAGATAGGTGGTAGTAGAGGGTGGATCTAGGGAAGGGTCTTCTGAAGGTCTCCTCAAGCCTCTCAGCTATTTCATTTGTGCTCAGTTCCCCGGAAGAGAGTGCCTTTATTATGGCCCATCTCGGCCCGCAGGCTGTGGCTTTTAGGGTCATGATTACTTCCTTGAAAGGAAGCCTTTTGCAGCGTCTCATCAAGGGATTAGGGTGAGAATATTTATAATTATGTTGAGAATATCACGAATAATTTGGTGATATCTTGAAGATAGCAGTGCCAAGTGCAGACGACAGGGGCCTAGACTCTGAAGTGGGACGACATTTCGGAAGGGTACCGTATTACACCATAGTGTTAGTTGAGGATGATGCGATAAAAGAGGTCGAGGTCGTCAGAAATCCCTTCATAGAGCATCAACCTGGACAAATACCCAGTTTTCTGAGACAGAAAGGGGTCGACGTCATCATAGCCTATGGGGTTGGTAGGAGGGCTAGGGAGTTCTTCAACTCCCTAGGGATAAGTGTGATAACTGGGGCCTATGGGAAAGTTGGAGAGGTTGTAGAATCCTACATAAAGGGATCTATAAGGACTGATGAATCTTGGGAAGAAGGCCCCGAGTTCCACAGACATAAAATGGGTGAAGGAAGCAGAAAATGCAGAGACATTTGGTAAACCCGGAAAGAACTGGTCTTGCTGTAGAGGCAAGAAACCTAACGAAGTACTATGGAAGCCTGCTTGCCGTCGATCACATCTCATTTGAAGTTAGGGGAGGGGAGATATTCGGCTTTCTTGGGCCTAACGGAGCTGGTAAAACCACCACTATCAGGATGTTGTGTGGCCTTTCCAAAATAAGCGATGGGACAGCATATGTAAACGGATTTGATGTTATAAAGGAGAAAATAAAGGTAAAAGCGAGCATAGGCGTTGTTCCAGACATATCAAATCTATATCCTGAGCTTTCATGTTACGACAACCTCAACTTCTC